>JACCXA010000044.1 GCA_013697365.1 Chthoniobacterales bacterium | reverse complement strand
CCGCGAAGCCGCACGCTCGTCACGCTCCAAAACCAAATCGCGCAGCGCGTAAGCGCCTAACGAGTCGAACCACCGGTTCCGCGCCCGGAAGGCTTCGAAGTCCGGGTAGGCGACGCGGACCCGGCTGAGCTGCTGTCGTCGCTGCTCCAGATCGAGACCAGTTGCTCAGGCTGAGGAAGGGGCAACGGGCGCAGAAGCACGCGGTTCACAACGGTGTAGATCGCTGTATTCGCGCCGATGGTAAGAGCCAGCACCAGCACCGCGAGTGCGGTGAAGCCCCGGTCTTTCAGCAGCAGGCGCGCAGCGAAGCGCAGATCCTGACAGAGCGCTTCCAGCAGTCCACCGCCGCGCACATCCCGGCAGGCGTCAGTGATGGAGTTGAGGTTCCCACACTGCCGCTGCGCGTGGAGAGAAGCTTCCCTCGCGCCCATTCCGCGCTCGATGTGCTCGCGCGTGCGCATCTGCAGATGAAAACGCAGTTCCGCTGCGATCTCGGCTTCGATCTGCCGTTTCCGGCAGAAGGCGCTGATTCGTGACTGGCTGACCCGGAGCCAGTTCATCGATCTAGGCGCTGCGTGCGACACAACCTCGTTCGATACCGGGGCTGGCCGATAGGGCGAAACGCCGTGTGACTTCCGGTCTGCGCGCCGGTCGGTTCAGCCAGAGGATGACAGCGGAGTCGGGGCGCGGTATGAGGTGCCATGTTCCTCTCGCATCTTCGCTGCACAGCTTGCGGGCTTCAGCATGACTGGACCGCATTGCAAAATCTTTGCACGGCGTGTCACAAGCCGCTCTATCCGGTTTACGATCTTGCGGCGGTCGGCAGAGCACTCACCCGCGAATCTCTCCGGACCCGCGAGAAGTCGCTCTGGCGTTATCGCGAGGTCCTGCCGCTGCCGTCCGAGGTGGAGCCGATCACGTTCGGCGAAGGAGGCACGCCGCTGTTGCACGCGCGGCGCTTTGGTGACGCCGTCGGTGTGGCGGATCTTTGGGTAAAGGACGAAGCGCAGAATCCGACGCAAAGCTTCAAGGCGCGCGGAATGGCCGTGGCGGTCTCGATGGCAAAGCATCTTGGCGCGACCAAGCTGGCTGCGCCGAGTGCCGGCAACGCCGGTGGTGCGATGGCGGCGTATGCCGCGCGCGCCGGATTGGAGGCGCACGTCTTCATGCCGCGCGATACGCCGCGCGCGAACATCATAGAGTGTCGTGAAGTGGGCGCGCACGTCACGCTGATCGACGGGCTCATTACCGATTGCGGCGCGGAGATCGCGAAGCGCAAAGCGGCGGAGGGCTGGTTCGACATGTCGACGCTGAAGGAGCCGTACCGCGTCGAAGGCAAGAAGACGCTCGGCTATGAACTGGCGGAGCAGCTCGACTGGCAATTGCCGGACGTGGTGCTCTATCCGACCGGTGGCGGCACTGGGCTGGTCGGGATGTGGAAAGCCTTCGATGAGATGGAAACACTCGGCTGGATTGGTCCGAAGCGTCCGCGCATGTTCTCCATTCAAGCGACCGGCTGCGCGCCGATCGTGCGCGCATTTCACGCGGGCGAAACGGCGGCCGAGGAGTTCCCCAACGCGCATACGGTCGCATCGGGCCTGCGCGTGCCGAAAGCGGTTGGAGATTTCCTCATGCTCGACATCCTGCGTCTATCTGGCGGAGGAGCGCTGACGGTGGACGACGACGAGATGATCCGCATCACGCGAGAAGTTGGAGCCGCGGAGGGACTCTTCGTCGCGCCGGAAGGAGCCGCGTGTTTCGCGGCTTTGCGGTCACTGGTCGCAGACGGAAAGATCAAAGGCGATGAGCGCGTGGTGATTTTTAATACCGGTTCCGGCATCAAGTATCTTGAGTGTTACGGCGAGTAGCGACCCGACGGCGTGCTGGAAGCCCGCTGCTCCCCCATCCGCGGGAACAAGTTCGTCTGCTCGCGGCCATGCAGGATAAGTGACCCCGTCTTCGCGCCTTGAACGCAGACCCGTGACCCCCATGCGAGACAAGACACGGTTCTGCGCGTGTGTTTGATTGCCGCTCGTGAAGGTGCAATTCGATGGCAGCCGCGATCTCGGGCTGTTGCTGCTGCGCGTCGGCATCGGGCTGATGTTTGTCATCGTTCACGGTCTTCCCAAGGTCCTCGGCGGCGTCTCGAAGTGGACCTCACTCGGAGGCGCTTTCAACCGCATCCTCGGCATTACGTTCATTCCGGCGTTTTGGGGCTTCATGGCCACTGCTGCTGAATTTGGCGGCGGGCTGTGCTTGATCGCCGGGATCGCTTTCCGTCCCGCATGCGCTCTCATCCTGTTTACGCTTTTGATCGCCGTCACTTCCATCCTTCGCGGGGGCTATGGGTTCCACGCGGCGTCCCAGCCGATCGAGCTCAGCATCGTTTTGTTCGCCCTCTTTTTCGTCGGCGCAGGCAGATTCACTCTTCCGAAAATCGTAACTTCAATCCGAGCACCTAAATAATTATGCACGCCCAATCATCTTCCCGTCGCAAGGTCATCGACCGTCGCTCGACGAGAGCCGTGCACCTAATGCTCGCGCTTTTTGCGCTCAGCCCGGCCAGCGCTTCCGAAGAGAGCGAATTGAGCCTGATCAAGAAAAACGCGATGCCAGCGGGCACTGAGGCCAGGGGAGCGATCGACGCGCCCGATGATGTTTCCTGGAAGACTGTTTTATCCCAAAAATCGGACAAAGACGAGCCGCTGATTATTTCCGGAGCGGTTTTTCAAGCTGACGGAAAAACGCCCGCGCCGAATGTCCTAATTTATTTTTATCACACCGACAGCGACGGCTACTACGGCCGGAAGGGCGAAGTCCGGCATGGACACTTTCGCGGCTGGCTCCTGACAGACGAGCAAGGCAGGTATGAGATCAGCACCATCAAACCTGCGCCTTATCCGAATCGAACAGAAGCAGCGCATATTCATATGACGTTCACTGGTAAAAACTTCCGGGAGGATTCCATCGACGCGATCTTATTCGAAGGCGACAAATTCATTACGCAGCAGGAGCGCGATGCCGCAGGGAAAAAAGGCGGATTTGATCCAATTCTCAAACTCGAGAAAGGCGCAGACGGGATTCTGCGCGGAGTGCGAAACGTTCAATTAAGAAAGCCATGAGTGCCGGGATTGCGAAACCGCGGCATATTAAGGTGACCGGCGTGCGCCGAAACCATGCCCGCAAATTCCTCCGTTCGAAGTCGTCTCAGAGCGTCTGATGAAGCAATCCTATGCCGGGGGACGTGGTTTCTGCCGGACGCCGCTTTTCTGCTTTGCGGATCGGCGGGAGTATGGGAGGCGATTTCGCGAAACCGTCGTCACATGCACAGGGTGGCTGATGGAGTTTTACCTGGTAGAGGCGGGCGGATTGGGTCTCGTCTACGGCGGCTCTTTAGTTGAACCGTCCACGTACCCGCTCTTCGACGTCACGGGGGTGAGATTTCAGAACAAAAGGGCGCGTCATTAGAGTTGCATCGGCTGAACCGCTCCCGGCTGAATTCACGACCTTTCCGTTGCTGTTCGGTTCTCGCGCTGCTTGAGATCGCAGAGGCCTTCGACAACCCGCATATCCGGAGCGGTCCGGGACTCGTACGCTCAGCGCGAATATCTTCGAGTGTCGTGCCGGATTGGCGAACCGGTTCGCTTTTAGGATGTGAGCGATCCTCCTGTTGTTGTCTTTCTTGGAAATCACGATGAGCCGCGGCGCTGGTTGCGGGAGTTCTGAAACCGGGGATAGACAGGCGCGGCGATTGACACCACGGCGGAAAAGCGTTTCAGAGTTAGCCGATGAGCAGAATCCTGATCGCGGATGACCAGACAGATGTGCTGGAGGCGTTACGCATTTTGCTGAAGGGCGAAGGGCATCAGACCGATGCGGTCACATCGCTCGCGGGAGTTTTTCAAGCACTGGAAAAACGCGATTACGCCATGCTCATCATGGACTTGAATTACACGCGCGACACCACTTCCGGTCAGGAAGGTCTCGAGATCCTGCCGCGGTTGCAGGCGGTGGACAATACGCTC
The DNA here is from genome assembly GCA_013697365.1 of Chthoniobacterales bacterium. Lineage (GTDB taxonomy): Bacteria > Verrucomicrobiota > Verrucomicrobiia > Chthoniobacterales > UBA10450 > JACCTI01. Next base: position 6,869 of record JACCXA010000044.1, on the reverse strand, counting down.
CCGATCGTGGTCATGACGGCCTGGGCAACGATCGATCTCGCCGTCGAGGCGATGAAGCGGGGCGCGCGCGATTTCATTCCGAAGCCCTGGGATAACGAGCGGTTGCTGGCGATTGTGCGCACGCAGATCGAGCTGGCCGGTGCGTTGCGAAAGGGACGGCGGCTGGAGGCTGCGAATCAATTGCTGCGTGGCAACGCCCCGAAGATTATCGCGGAATCACCGCGCATGCGCCCGGTGCTGGAGCTGATTTCACGCGTGGCGCCGTCCGACGCCAATGTCCTGATCACCGGTGAAAATGGCACGGGGAAGGGACTTGTGGCGCGGGCGCTGCACGCGCTCTCCAGCCGCGCCTCGCACAGCATGATCACGGTCAACATGGGCGGGCTTTCCGAAGGTGTGTTCGAAAGTGAATTGTTCGGCCATGTGAAAGGCGCTTTCACTGACGCAAAGACGGATCGCGCGGGACGATTCGAGCTGGCGGACGAGAGCACCTTGTTTATGGACGAGATAGCGAACATCCCGATGAATCAGCAGGCGAAACTGCTGCGCATGATCGAGACTGGCGAGTTCGAGCGAGTTGGTTCCTCGAAGACGCTGCACGCGAATGTTCGCATCGTGTCCGCGACGAACTCGAATCTCCATGAGGAAGTAGTGGCGGGCAGATTTCGCCAGGATCTGCTTTTTCGGTTGAACACGATTGAAATCGCTCTGCCGCCGCTCCGTGAACGCCGGGAAGACATCATGCCGCTCGGTAATAGTTTTCTCCGGCAGCACGCCACTCGTTACCGGAAAACGCTCACCGGGTTCGAGGAAAAGGCGCGCGATCTTTTGATGCAGCATCATTTTCCGGGGAATGTGCGCGAGCTTGACCACGTGATCGAGCGAGCGGTCCTGATGTCGCAGGGCCAGCTGGTAAAGGCGAACGACCTTGGCCTAACAAGTGGTCGCGAAGATTCGGCGCGCCTCGAAGACATGAGTCTGGAAGAGGTGGAAGCATTCCTGATCAAAAAAGCGCTGGGCCGTTTCGACGGGAACGCCCGCCGCGCCGCCGAGGCGCTCGGCTTGAGTCGCAGCGCCTTCTATCGCCGGCTGCAGCACTATGGGCTGTAGGCACGGGCGCGGCTGCGCATGAAAGAGCCTGCCGCTCCGGTCCGTCGCAAGCTCCGGCGCTTTAGCCACGAAGGCCGGATCACGTGGCTGATCGTGGGAGCGGTGTTGCCCTCCGCGCTGGTGGCGCTGGCGTTGCTCTGGTTCGGGGATTACACCGCGAAGGTTCAATGGACTTTGACGCTCTTCGTCGCGGGTTGTGGTCTTGGATTCGTGATGAGCGCGCGCGAGCATCTCATCCGTCCGCTGCAAACCATGACGAACCTGCTGGCCGCACTCCGCGAGGGGGATTACTCGATTCGCGCTCGCGGCGCGCGGGTGGATGACGCGCTGGGAGAGGTGCTGCTGGAGATCAACGCGCTCGGTGAAACGCTCCGTACTCAGCGCCTGGGCGCCTTCGAAGCCACCGCCTTATTGCGCACGATCATGGCGGAAATCGACGTCTCCGTTTTCACCTTCGATCCGGACCGGCGGCTTCGACTGGTGAACCGCGCGGGCGAGAATCTCCTGGGCCAGGCGATCGACAAATTGCTCGGCCGCAAGGCGAGCGATCTCGGCCTCCAGGTGGTCTACGAGGCCGATCAGGACGTGCCCCTTACGCTGACGTTTCCGGGCGGGACTGGACGCTGGGGGGTGCGGAAAAGCTCGTTTCGGGAGCGCGGCCTGCCGCACGAACTCATTGTCCTGACGGACCTGAGCCGCACCTTGCGTGAGGAGGAACGCAATGCCTGGCAACGCATCGTGCGGGTGCTTGGCCACGAGATGAACAACTCGCTCGCGCCGATCAAGTCGATCGCGGGCAGCCTTGAGACTTTGCTTCGGCGCGATCCGCCACCGCCGGATTGGCAGGATGACGCGCGCAGCGGCTTGAACGTGATCGCAACACGGGCGGAATCGTTGAGCCGTTTCATGCAGGCTTATGCGCGACTGGCGCGATTGCCGCCGCCACAGAAAGAGCCGATCAACCTGGAAGAACTCGTTAGGCGAGTGGTGGGTCTGGAGAGACGGCTGGCGGTGCGCGTGAGTAAGGGCTACGACGTTACGATTCGGGCGGATGCCGCGCAGCTCGAGCAATTGCTGATCAACATCATTCATAACGCGGTGGACGCTTCGCTTGAAACGGACGGCGGGGTGACCGTTGGCTGGCGGGAAATATCCGAGTGCGTCGAAATTTACGTGCAGGACGAAGGGGAGGGGATCATGAATCCAACCAATCTTTTCGTGCCGTTCTTCACCACGAAGCCAGGGGGCTCTGGGATTGGATTAACCTTGAGCCGCCAAATCGCTGAGGCGCATGGGGGCTCCTTGACACTGGTCAATCGCCGAGGAGGGGCAGGTTGCGAGGCTCTTCTGCGCCTGCCAAAATGAAGCTGATATCGGGAGCTACTCCCTCCGCTGAGGTGTGACAAAGGCCGTCCCATGAGCGGGACGGCGTAATCCCACAAGCGACGCTTCTCCCGCCTTCCGCGTGCCGAGACATTTCTCCTAAGCGCCTGCGAGTGTGCAGCTTGAAACTATGCTCCATCCCGTGGCACAAGCATTGCAACAGGGGCACGGGAATTCCGAAATTCTTGAATCCAAAGACGATGCCTTGTGCATCTCACGGATGAAGCCATGAAACCAACCCCCCAATTCTTCGACCGAAACAATCGCCGCGACGCGGTTGAACTCGTTCGCACCAGCGCAGCGCCGAAGATGGATTACAACTTCCAGCCCGGCCGGCTCGGTGACTCGCCTTCCAGTCGTGGCGGTGGCAAGCGGCTTCCTTCCTTCCGTGGGATTAGCGACGAGTACTTCCGAACCGAAGCGCGCAATTACTTCCGAGTGGAAGCCGCGCTCTTCGCCTTCATCCTGGTGACCGCGGCGGTTCCTGTGATCGAAGCGATCAGCGGTCTAGCCCAATTCGTCTACGGGATTCTCTAACCGGAAAGTTCCAGCTACGATGCAACACGGGCTTAAAACCAAGGACGAAAATATTGTGCGACCGAGCGGATTCACACAACCCAGCAATGCCATGGACGTGCCGCGCGCCGGGGTGGCCAAAGCCAAGCGGAAAAAGCGCATCATCCTGATTGGGGCTGTGGTGCTGGGGTTGATCCTGGCCACTTTTGGTTTGTCGCGGTTGAAGCCTGCTGTGCCGAGTGTGGATCGTTCCACTGTCTGGATCGACACCGTGAAGCGCGGGCCGATGGTGCGCCAGGTGCGGGGCCTCGGCACGCTCGTGCCCGAGGAGATCCGCTGGATCGCAGCGCAGACCGAAGGGCGCGTCGAGCGAATCATTGTTCGTCCCGGCGCCCATGTGGAGCCGGACACGATCCTGCTTGAACTGACGAGCCCCGAGCTGGAGCAAGCCGCGCGCGACGCGGAGTTGCAATACAAGGCGGCGGAAGCCGAGCTCACGACGCTCCGTGCCACGCTGCAACGCGAGCTGCTCGACCAGGAATCGAGCGCGGCTCGTGTTCACTCCGAATATCAGCAGGCGAAGATGGAGGCCGAGACGAACGACAATTTGAAGAAGAACGGCCTTGTCGCCGACCTGACGCATAAGACTTCGAAAATTAAAGCGGAAGACCTCGCCGCGCGTGATGCGATCGAGCAGAAGCGCTACGTCTTTGCGCAGACTTCCATCGAACCGCAGATCGCTTCGAAGCAGGCCGCGGTCGATCAGGTCAAAGCGGGCGCGCTGCTCAAAAAGGATCAGGTCGAGCAGTTAAAAGTGCGCGCCGGTTTTACTGGCGTCTTGCAACAACTGCCGCTCGAAGTCGGCCAGCGTGTAATCCCCGGGGCGAACCTCGCCCGCGTGGCTGATCCCACCCGTCTGAAAGCCGAAGTCAAAATCGCCGAGACGCAAGCCAAGGACATCCAGATCAATCAGCCGGCGGCAATCGATACCCGCAACGGTGTCGTCGCCGGGCATGTTGTCCGCGTCGACCCGGCGGTCGAACAGGGGACCGTGCGTGTGGATGTAGCCCTCGACGGAGAGTTGCCGAAGGGCGCACGTCCCGATCTAAGCGTCGATGGGACGATCGAGCTGGAACGCCTTGATAACGTCGTCTACGTGGGACGGCCGGCGTTTGGCCAGGAAAACAACACGGTCGGCATCTTCAAGCTCGTCGCGGGCACTTCGGAAGCTGTTCGCACGCCGGTCAAACTTGGCCGCAGCTCAGTCAACACGATCGAGATCATTAGCGGCCTCGATCCCGGCGACCAGGTCATCCTTTCAGACACCAGTGCTCAGGATGCGCATGAGCGCATCAGCCTTAACTAACCCCCCGCCTCCGCACATCCCAACAAACAAAACCCAATGCCAACGACTGAAGTAACAGAACAGGCCCCGCGCAAAAACGGGACTAACGGCTCCAACACACTCATCAAGCTCGAAGACGTCACAAAGGTCTTTCTGACCGACGAAGTCGAGACGCACGCCCTTTCCGGAATCCACCTCGACATTCGCCAGGGCGAGTACGTGTCGATCGCGGGTCCTTCGGGCTGCGGAAAATCAACGCTCCTCTCGATTCTCGGTTTGCTCGATACGCCCTCGGGAGGCAGCTACACTCTCAAGGACACCGAAGTCGCAAACCTCTCGTTTCCGGAACGCGCGCGCATTCGCAACCGCGAGATCGGGTTCATCTTCCAAAGCTTCAATCTGATTGGTGACCTGACCGTCTTCGAGAACGTCGAGCTGCCGCTCACGTATCGCGGGATGGCGTCGAGCGATCGCAAGGCGCATGTCCTGGAAGCGCTTGAGCGGGTCGGCATGGGTCACCGCGCGAAACATCTCCCGAGCCAGCTTTCGGGTGGTCAACAACAGCGCGTTGCGGTCGCGCGTGCCCTCGCCGGCAAGCCCGCCATTCTGCTGGCCGACGAACCGACGGGCAACCTCGACTCACGTAACGGCGAAGCCGTCATGGATCTTCTCAAAGAACTGCACGCCAGCGGCGCCACGATTTGCATGGTGACCCACGACGTTCGTTTTGCTCAACACGCCGATCGCACCATCCACGTCTTCGATGGTCGCGTGGTGGAAGATCGCATGGCCGCTTAAGGCAACCAGTCGCCTCTTAACACGGAGCATGTAGGCCCGAGCCAGAAGGGAGACACCGATGAAGCGCGCGGTTGTTGTCCTGCTGTTACTGATCGCAAACGCGGTCTTCGCTTCCAGCGAGGTCAAACCGCCGGACTCGGGTCCGGGCAAGTTACTTGCCGAGTGGCTCCGCGCCTATAACGGCGCTGATGCCACCGCCTTGCGCGACTTCGCGGAGAAACATCTCACGCCGGAAGCGAGAGATGGGCGGCCGGCAGCCGCGATTGCGCAGAATCAAATCGAAGGCCGCCAGAGCAGCGGCGGATTCGAATTGGTGAAAATCGAGACCTCTTCGGCGACGGAACTGGCCGCGATTTTGAAGACTAGGAGTGTCTTCCCACGTTTCCTTCGGCTTTCGTTCAAGGTGAGCGAACGAGATCCCGCTCTCATCACAGAACGGAAGGTGGTGATGCTGCCGCCGCTCGCGGAAGCGCTTGCTGGTCAGAGATCGGCCGAAGACCTGGCGACAGAATTGGACGCGAAGTTCGAAGAGCTGGCAAAGGGAGAAAGGTTCTCAGGAACGGCGTTGATCGCGAAAGAGGGCAAGCCGGTCTGGGAAAAAGCCTACGGCCTGCAGGATCGCGAGAAGAAGATGCCGGCCAATCTCGAGACCCGTTTTCGTCTTGGTTCAATGAACAAGATGTTCACCTCCGTCGCGATTGCCCAGCTCGTTGAAGCTGGGAAGCTGAAGTTCGGAGACACACTCGCGGCCGTGTTGCCCGATTATCCGAACAAGGACGTCGCGGGGAAAGTCACCATCGAGCATCTGCTTACGCATACTGCCGGACTGGGCGACATCTTTCGCCCGGGATTCTTCTTCGAGATGAAGGATAACATCCGTGACCACAGGGATTGGCTGCCGGTTTTCGCTGATCAACCTCTTGAGTTCGAGCCGGGGAGCCGGTTCTCCTATAGCAACGCCGGCTTCATCGTCCTTGGCTTGGTGATCGAGAAAGTCTCGGGTCAAAGCTACTACGCCTACGTCCAGCAGCACATCTTTGAACCGGTGGGCATGACTGCGACCGGCAGCACGCCCGCTCCCGATCGCGTGGAAAATCTGGCGATCGGTTACACGGTGGAGCGCTCCGGAAAGCCTGCGCCGAACACGCCGAGTTTACCCTGGAGGGGGATGGCCGCCGGGGGTGGCGAATCAAACGTTGGCGATCTGCTCCGGTTCGCCACCGCGCTGCGCGACTACAAGCTCCTCTCGCGCGAAACGACCGACTTAATCACCACCGGTAAGGTGGAAGACCCGCCCGGCTCTGCGTCCAAATATGCCTACGGTTTTGTGGATCGAAACGTGAACGGCCGCCGCTCCGTGGGCCACAGCGGAGGCGCTCCCGGCATGAACGGCTCGCTCAACATCCTTTGGGATGAAGGCTACACCGTCGTCGTTCTTGCCAACGTCGATCCGACGGTGGCGCAGGATGCCGCGGAATACATCGCCGATCGTCTACCCGCGAAAGCGCGCATCGCCCGCCAATGATCCGGGACTTCCGATACGCGGTTCGCATGCTGATCAAGGCGCCCGCCTTCAGCATCATTGCGATCCTTGCGGTCGCGCTCGGGATCGGCGGATCGACGACCATGTTCTCCGCGATCAACGCGCTTCTTCTTCGCCCCTTTCCGTTGATGGAGGATCAGGACCGCCTCCTCGCCGTTACCCAATTTCTCTCGA
>JACCXA010000082.1 GCA_013697365.1 Chthoniobacterales bacterium | reverse complement strand
CGAAAACAATGCGCGTCGCAGCGTCGAAGGCGCGATTATAGGCTGGCGGCAGCGGATAATCCCCGCTCCGCAGGGCGTGCACCGACCCGCCGAGATAGAGCTGACCGCCTTTCGGACTCGTCACTTTGCCCACCCGCAATCAGCGGAAGCAACGCGCCGAGCCCACCGCTTGTTTGTAGCGAAGGCCCCGACTAGCCTTCGCGGTTATCATGAGGCTTCTTCGTTTTTGTTCCGCTGCACCGCTAATTCTCGGGTTCATGTCGGCTGCTCCCTGCGTGGCGCAGGAAAGGACGGTGAAGTCCGAGAAGCACCCCTTCAACCTCGAAACGGTCGCGGAAGGACTGCGCAATCCATGGGCCATGGAAAAACTGCTGGACGGCCGATTTCTCGTCACGGAACGCGCGGGAAGATTGCGCGTCATCCAGGATGGAAAGCTACAAAGCGCGCCGGTCGCGAACGTGCCGAACGTCTTTGCGCGCAACCAGGGTGGATTGATGGACGTGAGATTGCATCCGGATTACGCGTCGAACGGCTGGATCTATCTTTCCTATTCGAAGCCACTGCCCGGCGGCGCTCTCACTTCCATCATTCGCGCTCGACTGAAGGAGAACGCGCTCGCTGACATCGAGACCATCTTTGAGCCGCCGGCAGAAGAGGCGACGAACAGCAGCATCCATTTCGGGAACCGCATTCAATTTGATGGCAAGGGTTATATGTTCTTTTCCATCGGCGAACGCGGCGAGATGCAGAACGCGCAGCGGCTTGAGAACGTGAAGGGAAAGGTCCATCGGCTCCATGATGACGGGCGCGTTCCGGCTGACAATCCGTTTGCCAAACAAGCGGGCGCGCGCGCTTCAATCTGGAGCTATGGCAATCGCAACGTGCAAGGCCTTCGCATCCAGCCCGGAACAGGCGTCCTCTGGGCGACGGAACACGGACCGCGCGGCGGCGATGAATTGAATGTCATCCGCAGGGGCGCGAACTACGGCTGGCCCGTCATTACCTACGGCATCGATTACGGCGGCAGCAAGATCTCCGACATCTCAGCGAAAGCGGGCATGGAGCAGCCCGTCGTGCAATGGACGCCCTCGCCCGCGGTCTGCGGGATGGACTTCTATTCGGGTGATAAGTTCCGGGCGTGGAAAGGCAATCTCTTCGTCACTGCGCTTGCCTTGCAGAAGCTGATTCGAGTCACACTCAGCGATGGAAAAGTGACAGGGCAGGAAAATATGCTCGAGAAAAGCGGACGCATTCGCGACGTACGCTGTTTCGATGACGGCTTTGTTTACGTGATCTACGACGAGCCGGGCAAGATCGTGCGCCTGGCCCCGGCGGGGTAGTGATGCCTCCTTTTATCCTATGATTGCTCAAGCCGATGTCAGGCTCGCGTCCACGGCACGAATCCGAGAACAATTCCCCGCGCTCGCGCGCCGCCACAACGGTGAGCCGGTTGCCTACTTCGATGGACCTGGAGGAACTCAGGTTCCGCGCGCGGTCGCCAACGCGATGACCGATTATCTTTTCCATCACAACGCGAACACGCATTGGGCGTTTCCGACCAGCCGGGAGACTGACGAAATCGTCGTCAAATCGCGGCAGATCCTGGCTGATTTCCTGAACGCCGCGCCCACCGAGATCGCCTTCGGCGCAAACATGACCACGCTGACGTTCCACCTCGCGCGGGCTCTTGGCCGCAGTTACGGCCCTGGCGACGAGATTCTCGTCACGGAACTGGAGCACCACGCCAACGTCGCGCCTTGGCACGCGCTCGCGAAAGAACGCGGAATTGTGGTGCGGGTGGCGAAGATGATTCCCGAGACGGGGCAGCTCGACTGGGATGACTTCGGCCGGCAATTGAACGCGCGGACGAAGCTGGTGGCGATCGGCGCGGCCTCGAACGCGATCGGCACGATCAACGATGTGCGCCGCGCGGCCGAGATGGCGCATGGGGCTGGCGCGCGAATCTTCGTCGACGCGGTGCACTATGCGCCGCATGAGCTGGTGGATGTGCGCGACTTCGATTGCGATTTTCTGAGCTGCTCCGCTTACAAATTTTACGGACCGCACATCGGGATTCTCTTCGGCCGGCATGATTTGCTCGTGTCGTTAGACTTGCCGAAGCTGCTTCCCTCGCCCGACAACGCACCGGACCGCATCGAGACCGGTACGCAGAATTTCGAGGGCATGGCAGGGGCCGCGGCGGCGGTCGATTTCTTGGCGTCGTTGGCTGAAGGTGAAACGCGGCGGGCGCGTTTGTCCGCGGCGTTTGCAGGATTGCACGAACGCGGAGCTGAGTTTGTTACGCAGCTTTGGGAAGGTCTCTCGATGGTTCACGGCGTCCGGGTTTTCGGTCCACCGCCTGAGGCGAAGCGCACGCCGACGGTTGCCTTCACGGTCGATGGGGTTTCCTCGACCGTGGTTTCGGAGCGCCTGGCGGATAATGGAGTCTTCGCGTCCAATGGAGATTTTTACGCGACCACGCTGGTGGAACGGCTAGGGCAAAGCCGTGATGGTGTGGTGCGCGCGGGGTGCGCCTGCTATACCACGGGCGCAGAGGTTGATCGCTTGATCGCAGGTGTGCGTGCGATCGCTGCGGCGCGCTGAGCAGACGGGCGGAAGCCTTCCGGTCCGGGGAGCGCGCGCTTGTAGCGTGCTGGTCGCCGGCATTCTGCCGCGACGAATTTTCGTCGGCTCACGCCCATGAGAAGGCGCACGGTAACAAACGTTCGCGACTGGGAGAACCCCGTCGCCAGCACGTTCGATCAACACCTTCAACCCCGCCTTTTTCAGCTCGGCGACAAATTCGCTCCGGACCCAGCTGCCGTCCTTATGGCTGTAGCTGATGAAAACGTCGTAAGGAAACGACGGGCTCGCTGTCGCCGAAGAAGACGCAGCGACGGAAGGGATCTCGTCACTCATAATCGGAC
>JACCXA010000036.1 GCA_013697365.1 Chthoniobacterales bacterium | reverse complement strand
CCTCCACCTGGTTATGAGCGCCCGGACTCGCGGCGTCCGGCCACGGCGGAGGGAACTCTCGAGGGGGGGAAGAACGGGAAACATGACCCGTACGCCGCGTTTCGGATTCGCGCCTTCAGCTTCTATTCGTTAGGCAATTTCATTGCCGTGATCGGGCGGCTCATGCTCTTCGTCGCGGTGGAATGGGAAATCTACGAGCGCACGAATTCAGCGACTGCGCTGGGCCTCGTTGGTCTGGCGATCGCGCTGCCGGTCGTCCTTCTGTCGCTTCCCGCTGGCCACTTCGCCGACCGGTATAGCCGCAAAACAATTATCATGTGGTCGCAAGCGATCAGCGCTGTTTGCTCGGTCGCCCTGGCCTGGATTTCGTGGAATCACCTCCAGCTTCCAGCCTGGCCGTTTCTCCAGAGCGGCAATCGGCTCCTCAGCGCGATTGCGGGCATCTTTGAACGCGAGGCGAATTACCACTTCGACGATCTTTCGCTCCCACTCATTTATCTCATTCTGCTGATCTCCGCCACCGGCCGCACCTTCGGCTGGGCCGCGCGCAGCGCCTTTTTTCCGACGCTGGTACCGCGTGAGACTTTCGCGAACGCGGTCACCTGGAACAGCAGCACCTTTCAAATTGGATCCGTCGTCGGGCCGGCGCTGGGCGGACTGCTCATCGTGCGCGCGGGGTTTCCGGCCATCTATGCGCTGGATGCGAGCTGCGCCCTCGTTTTCCTCCTCCTCGTGGCGTCCATTCCGAATGCGAAACAAGGCAGCCGTGTGGAAGGCGGCGCGTGGCGGAGCCTGGTCGAAGGGATTCGCTTTGTTGTCAGCAAAAAAGTCATCCTCGCCACGATCACGCTCGACATGGTGGCTGTCCTGCTGGGGGGCGCGACCGCTTTGTTGCCGATCTTTGCTGCGAAAATCCTGCACTGTGGACCGATCGGTCTGGGCTGGTTAAGGGCTGCGCCTGGAATCGGCGCGTTCGTGATGGCGATCGTGATCGCTTATCTTCCCCCGATCAAACAAGCGGGACGAACCCTGCTCTGGACGGTGGCTGGCTTTGGTTTGGCGACGATTGTCTTTGGCTTGTCGCGCTCCCTCTGGCTTTCCCTGGCGATGCTCTTCCTGACCGGGGTTTTCGACAGTGTGAGCGTGGTCATCCGGCATACGCTGGTGCAATTGCTCACGCCGGACGGGATGCGGGGGCGCATCTCGGCGGTGAACAATATTTTCATCGGGACTTCGAACGAGCTCGGCGCGCTCGAGTCCGGCCTGACGGCGGCTTACTTCGGACCAGTGCTTTCGGTCGTGGGCGGAGGGATAGGAACCATCCTCGTCGTGCTCGGCGTATCGCGGATCTGGCCGGAAACGCGCAAAATCGGCGCGCTCGACAAAAACCTTCGGTAAACAACAGCATCAAGCGCGCTGTAGCCGGGTGATAATCCTGGCAGGCGCGAGACGATGCAAAGCAGCGCGATTATGCGGAGCGGCCGGCGTCTCCGGCGACAGCTCGGCACGAATCGCTCCGGGAAACCCGCACGCCCAACTCACTTAGGACATTCGCGATGGCGGAGACGAGAAGCTTCACATCCCCGGCAGAAATGTGGCCGATGGTCCCGATGCGAAAACACTCGGCATGGCTGACCTTGCCGGGATAAATCACAAATCCTTTCGCCGCGAGGCGTCGATAGAACTCTTCAAATACGAAGTCGGGATCTGCCAGATATCGGAAAGACGTAATGATGTCGCTCTCTTGTTCCGGTTGCAGATACTCCCGGAAACCAAGTGCGCGCATTGCTGCCACCAAAGTCTCATGATTGGCGCAATAGCGTAAAGCCCGTCCCGCGACCCCGCCTTCGTCGCGCAGTTCTTTCAGCGCCTGCGCAAAGCCGAGCAGCGCATGCGTTGGCGGTGTGAAACGGAACTGCCCATTGCGCTCGAGGCCTTGCCACTGCGCGAGCAAATCGAAACTCACGCTGCGCGCGTATCCCCTCGTCCCTTCGAGCGCTTCTCGCTTCGCGATCACGAACGAGAAACCGGGCACGCCTTCCAGACATTTATTGGCGGAAGAGACGAGGTAGTCGGCTTGCAAGATTCCAAGATCGAGCGGCACACCGCCAAAGCTGCTCATCGCGTCGACGATGAAACGGCAACCGCGTTCTCGCACGATCTGACCGATCTCATCAATCGGGTTGAGAATGCCGGTCGTCGTTTCGAGATGGACAATGGCCACGTGCGTCGGCCGTGGCATCTCGGATAACAACAGCGCGACAGTCGCTGCGTCGGGCGACTCGTTCTCCGGCCATCGTTGCACGCGGGCTGGGATTCTCAGACGCTCCGCGATTTGCAGCATTCGTTCGCCGTAGGCGCCGTTCGCGAGCACCAACAAGCGGCCATCTGGGGGAAGCACTGACGAGAGCACCGCCTCAACCGCAAACGTGCCGCTGCCCTGCACCAGGACCGCTTCATACCCGCTCTCTTGTGACACGCCCGCGATCTGCAGCAATTCACGACGAATCTCAGCGACGAGGGTAATGAAATCCGTGTCGCGCGAACCGAGGTCGCGCTGCATCGCCGCTTTGACGGTGGCGCTCGTGCTCAGCGGGCCAGGCGTGAAGAGAAGTGGATCTGTCATGGCGCGTCGCCGCGCAGGAACGTGGCGAATCGTTCCTTCACCTCGTGTGGCTTCACCGTCGGTCGGCCGAGCTTTTCCGGAGAGCCGGGGCGAATCTTCACATGCAGGAGCGACGGTCCCTGACGCTCGCGCAGTGTCTCGACGGCTTCGCGAATGTCGTCACGCCGCTCGACTGCGAACGCGGAGCGATAGTTAGCCGCAGCCGCGACTTCCGCGAATTGCACGGTGGGCGAGGCCGTTTGTTGTCCGCCAGTGGAGTCGTGCGCTTCGTTGTCGAGGATGATGTGGAGGAAATTCTCCGGCTGATAAAACCCGATCGTGGCGAGCGAACCCATCTTCATGAGCGCGGCGCCGTCGCCGTCAAGCACGACCACGGGCTGTCGCGGCAAGGCGTGCGCAATACCGAAACCGATGGCGGACGCCGTGCCCATGCCGCCGACAACGTAGAGATGGTTCGGCCGATCCGAGAGAGTAAACAATTCCCGCCCTGTCTTGCCGGTCGTGGCGATGATCGCTTCGTCGCCGCGCAGGGAATCGAGAATCACATCGAGTGCCTCCGTGCGCGTGAGCTTTTCGTCCGCAGGGGAACTTTCGCGCCGATCGGCCGCAACGCGGGTCGGTTTCGATCGTCCGGAAAGCGAATGCAGGGCGATCGAATCCTTTGGCATCACGAGTGCGAAGGGCCGCTGCCGTTCCAGCATGCTTGCTTCCGCTTGAGCCATAACCCCGGCGATCTCCGCTTTCTCCTGCGGAAAAGGCAGCCACGGGATCTCGAGGGTGTCGAGGAGCTGGTGCGTGATCCGGCCCATCTGCTCGTGCTGCGGTTCGTCCTTCACGCCGGGCTGACCGCGCCACGTCACGATGAGCAGGGTGGGAATGCGAAACGGATAATTGAGCGAGGTGAGCGGGTTGACCATGTTTCCAAGCCCGGAGTTCTGGCACATCGTGACGGTTTTGCGGCCGGCTAACGCGGCGCCCATCGTAATCCCGATCGCTTCGCCTTCGCTCGTCGCGCCAACGTAGTCGAGCGTCGGGTCGTTGATCACATAGTTGAGAAACGACGTGAAGAAGGAGCAGGGGACGCCGGCGTATTGCGAGTAGCCAAGGCCCCGCAGGTGTTCGACGAACGAGGCGGCGCTGATCACTTCAAAAAGCCTGCGCACGCGCGAGGTCGTCGAGATCATCCACATCCAGCCAATGGCCGGTGATGTAGAGGACGTGCACGCGTTGTTGCTTTGCAATCAGGTGCTTGAACAAATCATCGAACCGTAACTTTTTGAAGTCGCCGCGCTTGGAAAGCTCGGCCAGCGCTGCTGTGATGATCTCAGAGCCACGCCCGTTGGTTTTGATCAGCCCGATCCATTCGCCGTGAATAACGTCCTCCTCCAAGTCTGGACTCGCGGCGGTGAGAAATGCCTCGTCTTCATCGTATCGCAAAGAGTAGGGCCGGGTCGCGGTGACGTAGTCGACATATCCCGCGGCACGGTGCCGGCGGTGCCAGGCTGCATCCACGGCGATCACGATGTCGTGCGGCTCCGCGAGGAGATTGTTCAGAATGTGCTTGCGGAAAAGAATGTCGCCGAAGGAAAGAACGACATCACCCTCGAGATATTCGACGGCTTTGCTCAACGAAAGCAATTCACCGGTGCCCTCGAACTCGGCGTTCTCGACAAATTCAACATCCGGCGCGTGCACTTTGCCGGCAGCGTATCCGCGGATCACTACAATGCGGCGAACACCCGAGGCCCGGAACTGCGCCACCAGTTTGTGCAGCAGAGGAGTGTTGCCGATTGGCACCATCGTTTTCGGGATGCCCGCGGTCACATCACCCATCTCGCTGCCGCGACTGGCTGCGAGGATAATGGCCCGCGCAGAATCGGAAGCCTTCGGCAGGTAGCGCTCCTCTGCTTCCATTAACTCGTCGGCGTTCTGCAACCGGAAGACTTCCTTCACCGGCGCGATCGCGTCTTCCACGCTTTGCACCGACCGCTCTTCAAAGATCCGACGGCTCGTCTCCTGCATGGTCGCAATCGAGCTACGCACGTTGTGGTTCGCCCAGATGACGAGATCAATTCCGGCTTGCTCGAACACTTCCACGGGCGTGCTGTAGTAGGTCGTCGGGACGAGGACAAGCGGACAGTGCCCCTTCCACGCCTCCGCGAAAGCCAGGACTTGGTCCGGCGTCGATTTTCTGCTGTGAATCAAGAGAGCATCAGCCCCGGCGGCGTGGCATGCTTCCGCGCGGCGCAGCATTTCGTCCAGTCCCCAGCCCGCAATGAAACCTTCCAGGCGCGCGACCAGGCAAAAATCCGGATCGCTCTGCGCTTCTTTCACCGCCTTGATCTTGCCCGCGAACTCTTCGAGATCGGCGAGCGGCTGGCGCTCACTGTTGATAAACGAGTTCGTCTTCGGGAAAAGCTTGTCCTCGATGCAAACCGCCGCGACGCCGCGTTGCTCCAGTTTCTTTACGAGGCGCCGCATGTTGTTGAAGTTTCCGTAGCCGGTGTCGGCATCGAGCAGGATCGGAATGCTCGTGGCGTCGCTCATGAACTCGACCACCTCCAGCACCTGCGTCCAGCTCGCCTCGTTGTTATCTCGCACCCCTAGCGCGGCCGAAATGGAAAGCCCGCTCGCCCAAATCCCGCGGAAGCCCGCCTCTTCTACGATGCGCGCACTCAGGCCGTTGTGCGCTTCCATTAAGAATTCAAGCTGACTGGAGCGCAACAGCTCGCGGAAACGGGTTGATTTTGTTCGGTAATTCACGATCCAAACGCCAGGGCAACGGGGAGGATATCAGGCAAATTGGCCTTTCCATCCCGGACTGAGACCCATAAAAATCACTTCTCGCGCATCTTGACATCAAAGCGCGCGAGGCCGGTGGTTTTGCCGGACACCAATCTGCTCGTATATGCCTACAACCGGGACGCGCCGCAACACGAAGCCGCCTCTGCGTGGCTACAAGAACGTTTTTCCAGCGTTGAGCCCGTCGCTCTTACGTGGGCTACCCCCAGGCTTCCTTCGCCTCTGCGTAAGCCGATGGATCATGGCGTGGCCGGTTTCGATCCAGCAGGCAATCGCTGCGACTAATGATTGGCTGGCGCTACCGAGTGTGCGGATCGTCCGGGCTGGGGAAATGCACTGGCCAATCCTGCAGCGCACGCTGCGGGCAGTGAATGCCGGGAGAAACTTGGTCATGGGCGCGCACCTCGCGGCTCTCGCGATTGAACATGACTGCGAACTCTATTCCGCTGACACGGACTTTGCTCGTTTCCCGGAACTACGCTGGCGCAACCCGTTACAAACTAGACGCGCCCGTTGAGCGCAGGGCGGTGAAAAAAATTCCCGCCGTCCTGGTGTGCGACGCCAAGACCGGCAGTCTGAAAATCGCGGGACTCACCGTCCTCGACCGTCTCGTCGTCAGCGCGCACCGCGCTTACTGCGGTCCGATCACCATCGTTTCCGACGCGACGCCGAGGCTCGCACGTGCGGAAGAGTTGCAGATAGAAACGTCAAGCGTTCCAGCCCTTCCTGCATTTCCCGATCCCGTGCTCTTGATTGACGGCGGCGTTTTGGTCGAGCCGAGCGATCTCGAGCGAGTGATCGAACACGGCGGGCAGCTCGCCGCTGCCAATGGCTCTCTCCTGCCAGTAAGGGTGACAACGCCGAAAGCAGGACCGGTGATTGTCGCTCATGGTCTCGCGGTTGCCATCGTGAACGAAGTTTCTGCGCGTGTCGCCGAGCGCAAGTTTTGGGCGTCGCTCAGCAGTCCAGCCGACGGCTTGGTCGACCGTTTTTTCAACCGGCCGCTTGGGCGTTTGCTCTCGAAACTTCTCGTCCACACGTCGGTTTCTCCGAACCAGGTCTCCTTTGTCTCGATTGTGATCGGCGTGGTTTCGGCCTGGTTTTTCGCCCGCGGGTATTTTGTGCTCGGCGCACTCGTCTTTCAGTTTTCCGCCGTGATCGACTGCGTGGACGGCGAATTGGCCCGTGTGCTCTTCAAACAGTCGCGCCTGGGCAAATGGCTCGACTTGGCTGGCGATCAGGTCGTGCACTTCTGTGTTTTTGCGGCCCTCGGAATCGGAGTCGCTCGCACGAACTCTTCAGTCCCCGCCACGGCGCTCGGCGCGAGTGCAGCACTGGGCGTCCTGCTTTCTTTTGCGGTGATTATCCGCGCTTTGCGGCGGCCAGCGGCGCGCCGCAGTCCCCTCCTTAACAGGCTCCTCGAGGCGACGGCGAACCGCGATTTTTCGGTTCTGCTCTTAGCACTCGCGATCTTTGGCCGGATCGATCTGTTTCTCTGGATGGCTGGGATCGGCATCCACATTTTTTGGATTGCGCTGCTTCTGCTGCTCTGGGGACCCGCGCACCGCTCAATCTCGGCGACCGTGCATCATTCGACATGAGTGGTAGGTCTCGCGGAGACCGGGCGTCTCGCTCGGTGAGGGGGATGCGATCGGCTGCGTCACTGAAAAGAGACATCAGGCGAGACGCTCGATGGCCTCACAGGCAAGGTGTCTGTGCTCCATTGCCGCTTCTCTCGCGCTGAGTGCAGCCCCATGAAATTAGCGTTCAAGCTTTTCGTCGCAGCGGTCGGGCTGGCTCTTTTCGTCTGGTTCGTCCAGCGCGCGGGAGTCGGCGAAATCGTGCGTGCGTTCCAGAATCTTGGCTGGTTCGCGCCGGTAGTCTTGCTGCCGTTCGCCCTCGTTTACCTGCTCGACACGCTGGGCTGGCGATTTGCGTTCGGCGAGATTGGCGTGCCCGGCGTTGGCTTTGGCACGCTCGTGCGCATTCGCTGGGCGGGCGAGGCGATCAGCGCGGTTCTGCCTTCGGCTTACATCGGGGGCGAGGCAACGAAGGTGCATCTGCTGCACAAACTCGGCGTGCCGAGGGTGCAGGGTGCGTCAAGCGTCGTCGCGGGCAAGACGGCACAGGTTTTCGCGCAAGTGGCGTTCATCGCGATCGGAGCAGTCGCAGGCGCAGCCAATCTCCCGGAGCAATCCCCGGCGCGTGTTGGGATGCTGGCCATCACTGCAATGGCGACGTGCATCGTGGCTTCTCTCTTCTGGCTTCAGCAGCGCGGGATGTTCCGCACCCTCGCCGCCCTCTTGCCCCTTCGTGCTTTGAGGAAGCGTGCCGAGAGCCTGCGGCAACTTGACGATCGCATCTTCGAGTTTTACCGCAAGGACCGTGGGCATTTCCTACTCAGCACCGCGACCTACTTCGGTGGCTGGATGGCCGATACAATCGAAATCCTGCTCGTCTCGCATCTCCTCGGAATGCCGATCGATTTCAGTCAGGCACTGGCGGTGGAGGCCTTCATCGGCGTCGCCAAAGCGCTGGGCATTTTCGTGCCGGGAGCGCTCGGCGTGCAGGAGAGCGGGATCGTGTTTCTATGCTACTTGTTTGGCTTGCCGCCCGCGCTTGGCGTCTCGTACGCAATCATCCGCCGCGGGCGCGATGTTGTTTATGCGGCAATCGGCGGAGTGTTCCTTTACGCCGCCGGTTTGTCCTTCCGGGATCGGATGGCACCAATCGGGGAAGCGTCGGTTTGAAGGCCATCATCTGCGCGGCCGGGAAGGGAGTTCGCCTCGGTGCAAATTTTCCGAAGATTCTGCTCGAATTCGGCGGACGCACTTTGCTTGAGTGGCACGCGCTGCGGCTGCGCGAAGTCGGCGTGCAGGATGTGGTTCTCGTCACGGGTCATCTGCGTGCGCAGATCGCGCGCTTTCTTCCCGCCATCAGCGCACGCCACGAATTAGGTATCCGCGAGCTGGTTAACCAGCGGTTTCAGGAGGGCAGCGCGCTCACTCTGGCGACGGCGCTGCCGGAGATTGAAGGAGGCCGCGAGCCGATTTTGTTGATGGATGCCGACGTGCTTTATCCCAGCCAGATGCTCGAGCAGCTCATCCGATGCCGCGCTCCGACAGCGCTGCTGCTGGATCGGGAATACTCCACGAACGATGATGATCCGGTCTTGGTACCCGTGAAAGCGGGGCGCCCGTTTGAGTTTCGGAAGAAGTGGACCGGGCAAGCCGATTTGGTGGGCGAGTCGATCGGGTTTTTCAAGATCGCTCCCGAGGATCTGCCTATGTTGATCGACGAAACGACTCGACGCAGCGCCGGGAAGGAAATCAGCGATTCCTACGATGACGTGCTGCGGGCGCTCGTTTTGGCGGATCGTTTCGGCTACGAAGATGTGACGGGCATCCCCTGGACTGAGATTGATTTCCCGAACGACCTACCCCACGCGCGGGACGTGGTGCTCCCTGCAATCCAACGCCTCTCATGATCCCGCCCGACATCGCCGCCTTTTTCAGGGGCCAACAAGTTCTCGTGACCGGCGCATCCGGTTTTATCGGCTGGCATGTCGCCGACATCCTAACGAAGGCGGGTGCGCAGGTGCGTGCTCTTGTCCGCCCGACGACGGCGCGGAGGGAAGAAACTTTCGAGTGGTTCGAAGGTGATCTGCTGCGGCGTGAAACGCTCGACGAGGCGATGCGGGGGATCCGCTACGTTTTTCATGTCGCGGGCGACTATCGATTTTGGGCGCGAGATCAGCAGGAGATCTTCGCGAACAACGTGCAGGGGACGATCAACCTGCTGGAAGCCGCGAGGCAGGCTGAAGTTGAGGGCATTCTTTACACAAGTACGACAGGTATCCTGGCGCGCGGGACGTCAGGGCACCTCGCCGTAGAATCGCGGCTCGCTTTGCCGTCGTCGTTCAAGGGGCCCTACAAGCGCTCCAAGTTTGAAGCTTTCCTGGAAGCGCAAAAGCGAGCGGAGGCCGGATGGCCGATTGTGACCGCGCTCCCAACGGCGCCGATCGGGCCGCACGATCTGAAGCCGACGCCGACCGGAATGATTATCGTGCAGTTTCTGAAGGGAAAAATCCCCATGCTTGCTCGGACGGGATTAAACTTCGTCGACGTGCGGCAGTGCGCGCTCGGCCATCTCCTGGCGATGGTGCGCGGAGGGAAGGGCGAACGCTATTTGCTTGGCGGGACCAACCTGTGGTTAGGTGAATTCCTGCAACGGCTGGAGCCGTTCGGGAAGCACCGCGCTCCCCGTTTTCATGCGCCGCATTGGCTGAGCTATGCAACGGCGTGCGTGAGCGAGACAATGGCCGGTCTTTCACCAAATTGGGAACCGTTTGTAACTCGCGAGTCGGTCCAGATGTCCCGCGGGCCGCATTTCTCAAGCAACGAGAAAGCCGAACGGGAGTTAGGTTACCAGACGGTCCCGCTCGACGATGCGATCCGAGACGCAGTGAGCGACTTCGCGTCGCGCGGCCTCACGCCGCGGTTCCAGCTTGAGCGCGAGCGTGCGACGGTCGAAAAACGCGACGCGGCTGCCTGATCTAGAACGCCGCGTGGAGCGAGATCGAGCCGTAGGGCGCGCCGCCCTCGGACTTGTAGCGGATGTCCGCGCGGTGGTAATCGAACTGCCGGTAAGGCAGATAACCCCCTTCGACTGAGAGCTTGCAAGCGTCGCCCAATTTCCAAACGAGACCCGCGCCAGTGCGAACCTCCGTGTAGCTGAGGATGGCGTTGTTCAGGTTGCCCGGCTCGCTGGCATCACCGACAAAGTCATCGTCCACGCGGAAACTTTTCGAACGAAGCTCAGCTCCCGCATAGATCGTCAGGTTGCGGTTAAATTCATATTCCAGCCGCGGAGTGGGGAGAGTCGCGTTCAAGACCCATTGCGGGGCAAATTTCCAACGCACGCCACCACCGGGCAGGATCGGATACTGGCCTTCCAGATCGACACCGACGCCGAAAACAAACTGCAACGTCGAGCTGTAGAGATAAGTCCCGCCAATGATGAATGGAACGTTGAAATCCTCTCCTTCCAGATCGTCCGCGAAATAGAAACCCGGCTTGGCTTCCAATCGGATGAGAAACGAATCGGAGAACTTTGTGTCCAATCCGACGATCACCGCGGCCGACTGCAACTTATCCGGCACCTGCGCGCCTTCAGAAATGTCGAAATCGTAGATTTCGTATTCGGCACCGAGCCGGAGAATCCCGATCTTTGTGCGCGGCAGAATGAGCAATCGCCCGAGAAAATTCCATTCCTCGAAATTATTGATCGCGCGCGATCCGCGTTCCACATCCCCTTCACCGACGTAGGCACCTTGGAAATCGAATTCAATCGCAAGCGGATCGCCATCGCCATTCTCGACGGGGGCTTCGAGCATCCCGGCGAAAGCTGGCGTGGTGGCAAGCGAGACGAGATAGAGGAGGCGGAAAAACTTTACCATAGTATGAGGCGCGGAGGTTTGGGTGGAGAACGAGCTAGCGGGTGCTGCCTGAGTCACGTCGAAAGAACGACACCACCCGGGAGATATCTTTGATCATAGTGGACTCCGCCGCGATGCGCTCGATTCCGCGGAGTGACCCGACCGAAGCAGAAGAAATCATGTCGCCCCGCCAGACGAGCGTCGAGGCCCGACCTTCCACTTCCACCGGCCAGAGCTGATGGAGGGTAATTCCGGCGTAATAGCCCCCGCTCGCATAATAGAGCGCGTTCGCAGTTTGAATCATCCCGCCCGCTCCAGCGCGGCTGTAGTGCGCGCCGAGGGTGAGCACACCCTTCTCATCCGCACTCAGCAACTCCCAATACAGGTCCGGCTTGATCGACCCCGCACCCCGTCCAATCCCAGTCGCCTCGAGCAGACCGGAGAATTGCCGGCGAATTTTATCCTGGCCGCGGAGGAGTCCGCTCAGTTCTTCGCCGACGCGCACGGGAGGAGTTGAGTTGTCATAGGGCGGCTGCGCTGAGCTTCCGCCGGAAGCAAAAGCCCGCGCGCGTTCGCTCAGAATTTTCGCCCAGGTATTGCCGATGACCCCGGACATTCCGCCCTGATCGGTGCCCTCAGCAGAGAGTTGCTTCATTTCGGCGGCGCTGAGTTGGAGATCGGAGGAACGCTGGGCAGTCGCGCTGGCAAGATAGCGAACAGCGGAATTGCTCGGGGCATTCTGGAGCCGCGAATAATCGGTCGCGCTTTCGCCGTGCAGATAAACCTTGAGCTCCGGATGCCGGCTGGGATTCCAGCTGCGCATTTTTGAGAGCAGCTCGGCCGGTGGATCAGGGGCCACATAGGCGGTCTGCACAGCGAGGTAACGGGCGCCTCCCGAGGAGCCGCTCCGCAACGGTTTGGCATCACCTCTATTCAACTGCGCCAGATCGACTTTCGGAAAAACCGAGAAACCGGCTAGTTCGCTCACGGCGTCCGCGCGCGCTGAGGATGTCGCGGCGAGGATCGACATCGCTAGAATCGCGAGCCTGACGGTTTGGAGGAGCTTCCCGCTGGGCGACATCGCGGGAACTCTTGCGGCTTCGATCACCTTTGCAAGCGCGATCTCACCCAGCGCGCGCTCTCTACGCGCGGCAAAGATGCGTCGGTGTTTCCTTACCGCGGCGGTTGCGTAACGTGCGTCGACCGACTCCGCATCTTTAATGAGCAACCCCGTAATTTCCCTCGAAGAGCTGAGCAAGAGCTATGGCGACGTGCACGCTGTGCGAAACCTCTCTTTCACGGTCGAACGCGGGGCGATTTTCGGTTTCCTCGGGGCGAACGGCGCTGGAAAGACAACTACGATGCGCATGCTTTGCGGCTTGGTCCGGCCGACGAATGGCCGCGCGACGATCACGGGCGCCGACGTCTGGAAAGAGCGAGAAGCTGTCCGTGCGAAATTTGGCTACGTGGCGCAGCGCTTCAGTCTTTATCGCGATCTTACCGTTGAAGAAAACATCCGTTTCTTTGCCGGCGCCTGCCGTGTGCCGGGACATGAATTGCCCGCCCGCCTCACGCGCTTGCTCTCATTAACCGATTTGAAAGCGAAGCGTCATGCCCCGGCGGGGAGCCTCTCGGGCGGGATGCGACAATTACTGGCGCTCGCCTGCGCGCTCGTGCACGAACCGCCGTTGCTTTTCCTCGACGAACCGACCTCGGGGCTTGATCCGGTGCACCGCCAGCAGATGTGGAATCTGCTTTACGATTTGAGCAACGCCGGGATCACGATCTTTGTCACGACGCATTACATGGATGAGGCGGAACGGTGCACTGAGGTCGGCTTCATCGAGAGCGGTCGGTTGCTGGCGAAAGCGTCCCCGCGGGCCTTGAAAGCGAGTTTCAACGCGAAGCTGCTGGAGATCGACGTCGAGCCGGTGATGCCTGCGCTGGTGCGTTTGCGTGATTCTCCGGAGATCCTCGGCGTTTCCTTGCGGAGCGGAAGTCTGCGGCTTTACGCGGCCGAGCCCGAAAAGCTTGTCGCGCGCTGGAAGGAGCAATGGCCGTTTGCGGATTTGCGCTGGGTCGGGGACCGCTGGGTCGAACCGGATATGGAAGACGTTTTTACAGCCTACTCGCAGGGATACGATGCCGTGCTAAAACCAACGCAGCCATGAATCGAAGCTTCCTCGCCGCGATCGCCAGCGTGGCCTATAAAGAATTCCTGCACATCTACCGCGACCCGCGCGTGCTCTTCCTGCTCCTAATTTTGCCGCCGGTCTTCACGCTGATTTTTGGCCACGCCTTCGAATCTGGAAAACGAACCGGAGTTCCGGCCTTGCTGATCGACAGGGATGGAACGCCGCAAGCGCAGCGTTTTGTTGAACTCCTCCAGGCAAATGAAACTTTTGCCTGGGAACAGCAGTCTCCCGCCGCAGGTAGCGAGGGGGATCTGCTTGGCCGGGGGGTGCGCGGCGGGCTCGTCATCCCGGAGGGCTGGAGCGCCAGCCTAACGAACGGGGAACCGCTGCCGCTGCAATTCCATCTCGACGGCAGCGACACCGGCACGGCAGAGCAACTCCAAGGGAGTCTGCAAGAATCGCTGGGCGATTTTCAGATGAACGAGCGGGAAGTAATGATTGATGCGCTGCCGGAGGAAGTTTTCGAGATGGCCAAACAGTTGCCCGTCGAAATTCGGAAGCAATTTGTCTCTGCGATGGAGCCTTGGTCTGTCGAGAAGAAGATGCTCTACAACCCGCGGGACCGGTTCATCGACTATGTGATCCCGGGAGTGATCGGGCTGATTCTTCAGCTCATCACCGTCACCTTGATGGCGTGCACGATTGCTCGTGAGCGCGAGTCGGGAACTCTCTATCAGTTGATGGTTACCTCTCTGCACCGCCGCGAAATCGTGATTGGAAAGATCCTGCCGTACCTCGCCATCTCGCTTGGCTTAATCCTTATGATCGTGCTCCTTGCGGGCTGGCACTTTGGCGTGCAATTCCATCAACCGGGTGTGCTGGCGGTCATCTGCGTGGTGTTTCTGCTCTGCTCTCTCGGGCTCGGCCTGGTGATCTCGGCCGTCTCGCGCACGCAAACGCAAGCAATTCAATTCTCCGTCTTCTTTCTGCTCCCGGTCTTTGTCTTATCAGGAGCTTTCGCGCCGCTCGAGCAATTGCCGGCTGCGATTCGCTACGTCTCCGAGATATTTCCGCTGACGCATTTCTGCCGTGCTTTTCGATTCGTGAATCTTTACCACGCCGGTCCGGCGTTTTATGGCCCGAGCCTCGCGATACTTTGCCTAGGAACCGTCGTTACTTTCGTGGGCGCCGCGTTCTTGCTAAGACGCATCGAGCAATGACCCGGCGACATGCACTACACCCGTCTGTTAAAGTGTAAGTGAAGGGCATGTGCAGTGGGGACGCGACCGCTCTAAAACTCCGCTTTGAGCGAGAGACGAGCATACGGGGCCGGGTCGGTATCGTAGTCATCACCGGCCCGTTCGAAGTTGAAGCGGCGTTGAATGGCGTAGCCGCCGGCCGCCGTTAGAGTGACGGCGTCGCCACAGCGGAAATCGACCCCAAGGCCAGCCCGATACTCTGAGTAATCAACCTGCGCCCCGCTGAGTTTGCGCGGGAAAATGGTGTCGCTGTGATCGGTGCGGAATGAACCTCCGGTGAGCTGACCGCCCAGCCAGAGACCAATGTTTTTGTTGGGCGAGTAAACGATCCGCGGCTCTGGAACGACGGCGAAGACTTTCCAGTTATCGCTCGGATACCAGATCAAACCAAGAATTGGCAGGACAGGGAGCTGCCCGCGCAGGAAGGCAACGTTCACCCCCGTGAGCAGATAGAGCCGCTTCGGTTGCAAGACCCAGATGCGCGCCAGCGTGATCGGGACATCGAAACTGTCGCCGTCAAAATCGTCTTCCGCATAAAAGCCCGGGCGCAGTTGCAGGAAGGCACCGACATCATTGCCCACCATGTAATCAATCCCGACAATTGCCGCGAGGCTATGCAATTGGTCCGGCACCGGCGCGGAGCTCTGACCGAAATCGAAGCGGTTATAAGCCAGACCGGCGCGGAGGTATAACGAGCCGCTCAGACGGAAACGATGGGAGTATTCGATGCTGGTTTGCAGCGCGTCCTGGTCGCCAAAGTTGTCATCGTCATCGAAGGAAAGTTTGCTCTCGAAAACGTAAGAAGCATCGACGCTAAAGAGATCCAGCGCCGGATTTTCCGTTTCCGTGTCCGCGACAAAGTTCGTCTCGACAGACCCGCCCGAACCAGTGGAGGAAAGCGCTGCGAAAAGCGCGGCAAAGAGCAGATGTTTTTTCATGCAGGGCGAGAGTATGCCATCTGGCGCACTTCGACCAATCGGATTTTATGGGACGGGAAGGGGGCGTTCGCGAAGGGATGTTCTGTCGCAAGGGAAAAGATTTTCCAGCGCGCGCCGATCCAGCTAAGAGATTCGTGAAATGGATGCAGCCGCGAAACATCTGGCAGCGAGCGATCCGCGTTTCGCGGCACTGATCGCGCGCGCCAAGCCCTTTGCACCCCGGCAGGCAGTGCTCGTCAGGCCGTTTGATTCGCTGGCGGAATCGATTGCCTACCAGCAGCTGAGCGGGAAGGCCGCCGCCACCATCTGGGGCCGGGTGCGCGCTCTTTATCCGAAACGCAAATGGCTCGACCCCAGGCAGGTCTTCGCTACACCAGACGAAACGCTTCGGGCCTGCGGCCTTTCCGGCGGCAAGACAGCC
The DNA here is from genome assembly GCA_013697365.1 of Chthoniobacterales bacterium. GTDB lineage: Bacteria > Verrucomicrobiota > Verrucomicrobiia > Chthoniobacterales > UBA10450 > JACCTI01. The sequence continues at coordinate 19,147 of JACCXA010000036.1, read as the reverse complement.
GCGCTGAAAGATCTCGCCGCGAAAACAGTGGACGGCACAGTGCCCTCCGGTCCGGCGCTCGCGCGCATGAACGAGGAGGAAATCACCGAGCGCCTGACGGCCGTGCGCGGGATCGGGCGCTGGACGGTGGAGATGCTGCTGCTCTTCGAATTGGGGCGACTGGATGTCTGGCCGGTCACCGATCTCGGCGTGCAGAAAGGTTACGCGAAAACCTTCGGAAAAAGAAAATTGCCGAAGCCGAAGGAGTTTGAGCGGATCGGTGACAAGTGGCGGCCGTATCGTTCGGTGGCGGCCTGGTACTTTTGGCGCGCGCTTGATCTGCCGAACGTGGTAGGCGCCGGGCGCTCGCTGACGAAGCTGTAGGGGCTCCCCCTACAACGGCTGGGCGGCGTCTCGGCCTACATCATCTTCCGGGGCGCCGCGGTGTTGCTGAATGAACTCACTCGGGTTGATCCAGCCGCTCGTCTCTTCGCGGTAGCCAGGTCCGATGAATGGCGTGATGAATTCCCGCATCTCGAAATGCAGGTGCGCCAGGTAACGTCCGCCCGCGCTTCCGATCGTCCCGATTTGTTCGCCGCGTCGAGTATCCGTGTGCAATTCCGTCATGACCGTTTCGAGGTGCGCGTAGTAGGACTGCACATATCTCCGCACCCCATTCTCCTCGTAGGCGTGGAGGATGATGACAACGTTGCCCCAGCCGGGTCCCCCTTCCCCCGCCCATATGACGCGACCGTCGGCGACAGCAAAGACCGGATCGCCGAGATCACTATTTTCCCCTCCGATACCGTTGAGGTCATCGCCCAGGTGGCGATTTTCGGTGAAGGGTTGCGCATTGTAGGCGAGCGCGCCTTGTTGGCTTCCGATCGGGAAGTCGAAGCGTTGCGCAGCTGGTAAAGAAGCCAAGTCGAATGGCGACGGGAGGCGGAAGGCCGGTTCCAAGCTGCCAAGGCGCGATGTCTCACGACCGAACCGAAAATATAATCCGGCCCCTATCGCCAGCACGAAGATCATTAATAAGGCGAAGGAAGTGCCTGCGCTGGTTCTACCCTTGCTCCGTTTCAGGTTTATCTTTACGCTCGCGCGATGCGAACTCTGGTCACGGGCGGCGCGGGGTTTATCGGTTCGCATCTTGTGGAGGAACTGCTCGCTGCCGGTCACGAAGTCGCAATTCTCGATGACTTCAATGACTTTTACGACCCCGAGATCAAGCGCGCCAATCTGGCAGGCGTCGCGCGGGACGTGCAGGTTCATGAGATTGACCTGCGAAATGGGGAAGCGGTTCGCGCGTTGTTCCAGCGCGAGCGGTTTGATGTGATCGCACACATGGCGGCGCGAGCCGGGGTGCGGCCGTCCATCCAGCAACCGCAGCTTTATTACGACACCAATGTCGGCGGAACATTGCACCTGCTGGAAGCAGCGCACTTCGCCGGGATCGAGCGATTCATCTTCGCCTCCAGTTCCTCGGTTTACGGCCTCGCAAAGACGGCGCCGTTCTCCGAAGATCTTCACCTCACGCAGACGATCAGCCCTTACGCCGCAAGCAAGATCGCCGGGGAGTTTCTCTGTTCTACGTTCTCGCATCTCTACAAAATGAGAGTGGTGGCGCTGCGTTTTTTCACAGTATACGGCGCGCGGCAGCGGCCTGATCTTGCGATCCACCAATTCACGAAGCGAATCCTGACCGGCGTCCCCATCGATCAATATGGCGATGGCACGACCCGCCGAGACTACACTCATGTGGACGACATTGTGCAGGGCGTAATGGCCGCTCTGCGATACGACGGTCCCCTTTTCGACATCTTCAATCTCGGTGAAAGCGAGACGATCGAGCTGCGGGCGCTGATCGAAGCGATCGAAGACGCGCTCGGGCGCAAGGCGGAGATCAATCTTTTACCCGAACAACCCGGCGATGTGCCGATGACGTGCGCGGATATCTCAAAGGCGCGGAGGCTCCTCGGTTACCAACCGGCCACTCCGCTTAGCGTGGGGTTGCCGCTCTTTGTCGATTGGTTCCTGGAAGAAAGAGCCCCGGCAGAATATCGAACATCCAGCATCGAACACTGAACATCGAACAGGGAAACTTCGGCGTTCCAAGTTCGATGTTCAATGTTTTCTGCTGCCACCTCCGCCCGCCTTGCAATCGCCTCTCATCCGCCATACTTATTCACAGATGTCAGGAGTGTTTTTCGAATATTCGGGTGGCCGCTTTTCACGACGATTCAGGCTCTGGGAGATCATGCGAGCGGTCGCGTCTCTGCGGTCTCGTCAATTGCGTTACGCGGCTCGCCATTCGTTTCGACACAGCTCCCGACTCAAGGCGGCGGAGTTTCCAGCGGCCACGCAAATTGCTTTCGAGCGACTGAATTGGACCCTGCGGGGTTTGCGTGCCGCGGACAGGGCATCAACCGATGCGCTCTGCCCGAATCGTAATTCGGTCAACACGAAGGATTATTATGGCAACTCATTCATCCGGGAGAAATTCACGGCGCCCACGCGGCGGCAGCAGCGGCGGCGGTTCACGCCGAAGGGGCGACGATCGCCCGTATCGCGAACGGTCGACGACTCCCAAAACCCCGGCGAAGAAATCGCTCTGGGACAAGATTATGGCATTTTTCGGCAACGGGAATCCGCCGATCGCGCGCGTGGAACAACCGCGCAGCAATGGCTCGCGCAGCCAGAGCGAAACGACCCGGTCCGCGCGGAAGCCACCGGAATCAGTCGCAGTCACCACGCCGCGTCTCTACGTCGGCAATCTGTCGTTCGAGGCCACGGAGAGTGACCTCTTCGAGCTCTTCAACGGCGTTGGTCAGGTGCAGAACGCCGAGGTCGTGACCTACAAACACAACCAGCGCTCGAAGGGCTTCGCCTTTGTGCAGATGAACACGGTGGAAGAAGCGCAACGGGCGGTCGCGGAGCTGCATGATAAGGATTTCCTTGGCCGCAAGCTTCTCGTGAGCGGCGCGAAATCGAGCGAACATTCGGCCAGCTAAGGAGCAACCGGTTACAAGCGGAAGACGTGGTGGCAAGCGCTGCCAGAGTCTCCCGTTTTTGTTCCCTCCCTTAATTCTGCTCTTTCCTTTGCACCTGCACTCCTGGGGGAAAACGCATGTGCAGGTGAAAGTGCAGGATTAAGGGTTCGTGTGCGTGGCGCCTTCTATATCGTCGGGCCCACGGCGACCGGGAAATCCGAATTAGCCGCGCGGGTCGCGGCTACGTGTGGCGGTGAGATAATCAGCGCCGACGCGTTTCAAATTTATGCCGGTCTCGATCTCCTGACGGCAAAACCCGTGCCGGAGGTCCTGGCCGCTGTGCCGCACCATCTCATGGGGACCATGCCACTGGATCAGGAGATGAGCGCGGAGCGATTTCGGGTCGAAGCCCTTGCGGCAATCGCAAACGTCCGGGGGCGTGGCAAGCCTGCTTTCATCGTGGGCGGAAGTGGCATGTACGTGAAGGCGCTCACGCATGGTCTCTCGCCGTTGCCGCGGGGAACTTCGCTATTGCGAGACCAGCTCGACCAGCTCACGCCAGGCGAATTGCTCGTTAGGCTCGGGCAGTTGGATCGGTCGACCGCTGGGAGGATTGACTCCAGGAACAAGCGCCGCCTCACACGTGCGGTAGAGATTTGCCTTCTCACGGGACGGCCGGTGTCGGCGCAACGCGTCACCTGGAGCCGCGACAGAGACTTCTCCGGCGTCTTCGTTTTCCGCGATCGCGAGGAGCTCTACGAGCGAATCAATTCTCGAGTCCTCACGATGTTTGAGCGTGGGGTCGTCGACGAAGTGCGAGCGGCTGGCGCAGTTGGCTCGACGGCTGCCAAGACGCTTGGCCTGCGCCAAATTCACGACCTCCTCGATGGCCGCGTGACAGAAGCGGAGTGCATTGGCTCGATCCAGCAAGCGACGCGGCGATACGCCAAAAGGCAATTGACCTGGTTTCAGCGGCAAAGTAATTTCGAGCTACTGAATCTCTCACTCCACGATTTGTCAGCGGCAATCGAATGGATCTCGCGGAAGGCCCGTCTCTCCTTCACGCCACAGGATGATTGAAATTCAGCCGAAGAAGAAACAGGAGCGAGCGCTTCTAGTTGGACTCGAGAAAGACGGGGTTTCGAAGTGGGACCTCGCTGATTCAATGGAGGAACTTCGGGAGCTGGCCAATTCCGCCGGAGCTCAGGTGGTTAGTTTAGTCACGCAAAGGCTCGAGAAGCCGACCGCGCCGTACTACATCGGCAAAGGCAAAGCGGAGTTGATCAAGAAGTCGTTCCAGGAGCAGCAGGTCACCTCGGTCATTTTCGACAATGAACTTTCGCCTGCTCAGGGCCGGAACCTGGAAAACCTTTTCTCGCGCAAAGTGCTCGATCGAACCCAGCTCATCCTCGATATCTTCGCGCAACGCGCGCGCAGCCGGGAAGGTCGCCTCCAGATCGAACTCGCTCAGCTCCAGTATTTGCTGCCGCGCCTGACGCGGATGTGGACTCATCTTTCCCGTCAGACTGGCGGCATCGGCACCCGCGGACCGGGTGAAACACAGCTGGAAGTAGATCGGCGCCGTGTGCAGGAACGGATCGCGCGGCTGGAACGCGAGTTGGAAGGGGTACGCAAAGTACGGGGCGTGCAGCGCGAGGGCCGCCGCCGTCACCAGTGGCCGGTCGCTGCCGTCGTGGGCTACACAAACGCGGGCAAATCCACCCTGCTTAATCTCCTAACCGGCGCTGATGTGCTTGCGGTAGATCGCTTATTTGCCACGCTCGATCCCACCACGCGAAGCTTCACGCTCCCAAACAAACGGCGCATGCTCTTAACGGATACGGTCGGGTTTTTGCGCAAGCTGCCGCACATGTTAATCGAGTCCTTCAAAGCGACGCTCGAGGAGGTGAGTGAAGCCGATCTTCTCATCCATGTCGTCGACCTGAGTCATCCGCGAGTCGACGAGCACATCGAAGCGGTCAACGAAGTAACAAAGGAGCTAGGCGCTTTTGGGAAGCAGACGTTGCTTGTCTTCAACAAAGTGGATGCGCTGCCGAACCAGGAGCTGGCTGCGGCTTATCAAAACCGGTTCCCCGGCAGCGTGGCCATCTCGGCGCGCACTGGCGAAGGCGTCGCCACCTTGGTGCATGCGCTGGAAGCGGCCATCAGTTCGTGGCGCTTGAACTCGCGCTTTCGCGTTCCGTTGGCGGAAGCAGGGTTGATCGCGGAAGTGCACCGGGTGGGACACGTCCTTGATCTGCGTTACGAAGAGGACTGGGCCGTGATCACCGCGAATGTGCCTCCGCAGCTGGAGCAGAAGCTGGCGGCTTTCGCGGAGCGCTAGCCAAAAACTGTCTCCCCCGTCTTCATCATGCCTGTACAAACTGAGCATCGTCCGCACTCCTTTGAGGTCCGGAAAATTGCGTGGCAACAGCGACTCAATCGGAAGCTCGGTCTCGATAAGATGCCAGCGATCCGAAAGCTGATCTACACCGTTCTCGGCCTGACGATCCTGCTGATCGGGTTCGCGATGGTGGTTCTGCCTGGACCCGCGGTCATCGTCATCCCAATCGGACTCGCAATTCTGGCCAGCGAATACGCCTGGGCGCGGAGGATCATCCGGCGCGGCAGGGTGTTCGTCGCCAAGGCGCGCGGCCGGAAATCGCGGCGGCAGCGGATATGACGATCCGCCAGCGGGTTGAACAATTAATCGAAGTGCTACCGGAAGTTTATCCGGGAGCGCATTGTGAGCTGGATTTCAAGACGCCCTTGCAGCTGCTCGTGGCGACAATCCTGTCAGCCCAATGCACCGACAAGCGTGTCAACCTGGTAACGCCAAAGCTGTTTGCGCGCTATCGCACCGCGGCGGATTTCGCCGAGGCGCCGCAGGAGACTCTGGAAAATGAAATTCGCTCGACTGGATTCTTCCGAAGCAAAGCTAAAAGCATCCGCGCCACGGCCGCGGCCATCGCGGAGGGTCACGGTGGGAAGGTGCCCGAGACGATGGAAGCGCTGCACGAACTCCCCGGCGTGGGACGCAAGACCGCGAACGTCGTCCTGGGAAACGCATTCGGGAAAGAGGAAGGCGTGGTTGTCGATACGCACGTCGCGCGCTTGTCGCAACGGCTGCGCCTAACGAAACAAACCGTAGCCGAAAAAATCGAGGGCGACCTGATGAAAGTGGTCCCTCGGGAACGTTGGACGATCTGGAGCCACTGGCTGATCTGGCACGGAAGGCGGCGCTGCTTCGCACGCCGGCCAGATTGTCGTCACTGCGAAATTTTCCGGCTCTGCCCCCGCGGCAAGATTTTTATCCGCACAGGGGAAGCGCGGCCCGAAGAGGCCGGCGCGGTTTCAGCGTAATTCTATCTCCTCCTCAACTTCCGTCGCCTTGGCGTTGGCGGCGTCAGCCTTTTTGCCGATGCGCTTAAATTCCTTTTGGAATTGTTGCAATTCATTATCGGAAAGCCTCTCCAGATCCACCAGTTGATTGCTTGCTCCACCAATGGAGCGATCAACTCGTCGAGTTTGATGTGGACCGCCTTGGAATCGCGGTTTTGCGTATTCTGAATCAGAAACACCATCAGGAAGGTTACGATGGTCGTTCCCGTATTGATGATGAGCTGCCAGGTATCCGAGTAACCAAATATGTGACCCGTTCCCGCCCAAATGATGATGGTCAGGAGCGCGATGACGAAGGACCAGGCCGTGCCGAGGACGGCTGATGTGTTGCGCGCGAAAAGGCGAAACGCGTCCTGCACCTTGCAGAAGACATCTCGCTCGTCAGGTTCCCCTGAAGACTTCTCGTTAGGCGTATTGGCTGGCATCTGTCAATCCTCGATAGATCGCTGTTGCGACGAACAATGCGCGTATGCAGGTCCGGTTGTCCGGAAGTGAATTTGTCGCGAGAGTCACCCGCTTTGGCTCATTCGCTGCACCTGAACTTCGATGATGCATGGCAAAACGATTTGGTAGGAATGGACACGATCGATTTGCGGGAGTGGGGGCCGCAGCTCCGGTTTTCTGCGCCCGCGCGATTGATCGAACAGTTCCAAGCGGAACGCATTTCCGGGCTCCCGCCTTTCGTTCTTTATGGCTCGGGCGACTTTCATCATTTGACCGCTTTGTGGATCCGCAGAATGGCGCGGCCAGTCGTTGTTGTCTCTTTTGATAATCATCCGGATTGGGACGTGCGTCCGCCGAAGTGGGCTTGTGGCGGATGGGTCAACCGCGCGCTTGAGCTCGCTCATGTGCGCAAGGTCAGCGTCTGGGGTTGCGGAAACTTCGAATGCTGGTGGCCGAGCCAGATCTTTGGCAATCGACGCGCGGAAAGGGAAGGCCGGCTCGAATTGTACCCGTGGGCCGACCAACGACCGGCAGCACAACAAGGGCGGCGGGGTGCGATCTTTTGCGCGACATGGCGGGACGAGTTCGGACGCTTCGTGGCGGAATTAGCCGGCGCCAACGTCTACGTAACCGTCGACCTGGATTGTTTGCAGCTGAGTGATGCAATTACCAATTGGGAGAGCGGACGGTTTACAGTTGAGGATGTGGCTTGGGCGCTCGGTGAACTGCGTCGCGGGTCGCGGGTCGTGGCGGGAGATTTGTGCGGCGCGTTTTCTCCACCGGCTTACGCCCGCCGCAAACAGCGCTTTGTGGCTTGGATGGATCATCCGAAATCGCCTCCGTGGGAACTGCAACATGCGCGGGCCATCAATCACACCGCGCTCGAGAAATTATGGCCGGTCTTAACTGAGGGAGACGAGCACGACGCCTACCGTGATCAGGAGCGAGCCGACGATTAGTGGTGGCGTCAACTTCTCGCGCAGCAGCAGGGCCGCGGCAGCACTAATGAAAATGAGGGTGAGGCCCTGGAAGGGATAGAGGTAGCTCAAGTCGAGCTGTTGCAGCAGCCCGAGATTGAGAAAATAGGAGACGGCCATCGCTCCTGTTCCAGTGAGAATGAAGAAAGCGAACGTTCGTTGTCGAAAGCCTCGGCGGACGGTGGAGTCCATGGCTCGCTTGAGGAGGAGTTGACCGGCGACGAAGGTCGCGAGCGAGACCAGAATGAGCATGAGCACAAGCGGGCTCATAATTTTTCCTCGAGCTGAGCGACTGGTCGTGCCACGAGCGCGAGCCCGGCGAGGACCAGCGCGATGCCGCACCAGCGGAGTGGACTGATCAGTTCGCCCAGGACAAGCCAACTGCTGATCGGGACCAGGACATGGACGGCTTGGGAAGCGGGGAAGGCGACGGAAAGCGGCAGATGCTTGATCGCGTAGAGCCAGGTAATGAAGCTAATAAATGTAAGGAGCATCCCGACCCAGACTAGCGGTGAAGCCAGAGTCGTTAGGCCAGTCCAGCCCCATTCTTCCGCAACGTGGGCGGTAGCGTCAGCTCCGCGCTTCATGAAGAGCTCCGCGATCGCGACCGAAAGAGTGCTGATGGCAACCTGCAGCCACGGGCTACGGAGTCCCCTGTAACGGCGGTCTACGACCGCCGAATCTGGCGGCGGCTCAGAGTTCATGCGCATTTGCAAAGCGGCGCAGTGTCGGATCGTGACGCGTCGGCTCGAGAAGTTTGAGGATGAACGGAAAGATTCGGTTCAGCCAAGGCGAAGTGTGCATGACGTAGAGGTCGAGCGGCAGAAGGTCGCAACCAAGATGCAACTTGGGCCCGTAATTCAGCGGACTGCTCAGGTGGCGGTCAAGGCCCTGTGCAATCGACCAGCGGATGATGTCGCGAAAGGTGAGAAAATAAAGATGCAGGTCGAGCGCCACGCCGTAGTCCAGTCCCAGGCAATCATCGTAGATTGCGCCGTCGTGCACGAGGCACAGACTGAAGGCAACGATTCGCCCCTTCCATCGCCAGAGGAAAAAGCGGACGCGGTCTGGCATGTGCCGGCCGAGCGCTCGGAAGTAATCCTTCGTGAGAGTCTCAAACTTCATCGTCGAGCGTGCCTGCACTTGGAGATAGAGCGGGTAGATCTCATCCACGACTGAGGAGGCGTCGATTACGACCGAGAGCTCCAGCGGCGACGTGTTTTCTGCTTTGCGGAATTTGCGCCGAAGATCTTTCCGCGTCGCCTTGCTCAAGGTCGCGAGATAGTCGTCGAAGTCCGAATACGGCAGAGGAAGACGTGTCATAGGCATACTCGGAACGCGCGTGTAGCCGTTCTGCACGAGGAAGTGGAAAGCCGTCCGGTATTCGGACCGAAAATCTTTGAAGACGACGAGCGACGCCTTGTGAGACCGCGCGTAGACCGGCAGCGCCGCATGCAATGCGGCCGCGGCCCACGCTTCGTCCCCCGCCTGGCACACCCCGAGACGACCTTCGCCTGCCGCGCAGCCCACCATCAGAACGCGCATGGTGAGAAGACGCGGCGAAGCGCTTCGCAAAGCCTTGACTAACGAATGCAGAGCCGGGATTCCTTCGACTAGATTCTGCCGGACGAAAAAGACCGGCTGAATCGCGCGCGTCCGCCCACTCGAATCCTCCAGAACAAGGTAGTAATGCTCAAACGAACCATCGAGCGTCTGCTCGACAATTTCGTAGAAGCGCGAGTCTTTAGCCTCGGCTTGAAACGCCCGCCGCCAGCTCTCGCTTTCTCGCAGTCCCGCAGCTGAAACAGCTTTGGCCACGCCGCCCTGGAAAGGAATTGAGCGAAAGGCATGCATGGAGAGCGGGCTTGAGCGCAATTCAGGAACGGGAGTCTGCCAGCGCAATGTTTGCTTTCGAAAGGAGGCGACGGCGATTCCGTCTCGATTCGTTCTCTGCCGGTACCCCCGCAAACAAAAAAACACGACCTAAGTCGTGTTTTCCTGGAAAAGAGCCGAGCTGCAGCTCGCTTCGTGAAAGTTTTTTACTGCTTCGCCGCTTTCTCTTCGATGTACTTGATCACATCGCCGACCGTCTGAAGCTTCTCCGCGTCTTCGTCGGGCACCTCGACCGAAAATTCTTCTTCGAAAGCCATCACGAGCTCGACGATATCGAGCGAATCCGCACCCAAATCTTCAATAAAAGAGGCCGTCGGCGTGACTTGCTCCGGGTTCACCCCGAGTTGCTCGACGATGATGTCTTTGACCTTCTCTTCAATTGGTTTGTCGCTCATAAAATTTCCTAAGTATTTGATCAGTGGCCGGGCAGGTTGAAGCAGTCCCGATGAAGGATGGGAAGTAAATGAATCCGGGGCCTTGTCAATAAATTTCCCGGTGGAAAACAAGGCGCGAATGCATGCGCAACGGTTTACTTCGCGGGGTGTTAGCGTAAGAGAACAAGATGTCTGCGCCGACCACTCCCGCCGATTTGCTCGACCTGAAATTGATGCCCGCCTGGGTCAATGAACCGGCGCGCACGAACGACTACGCTGACTACAAAGGTGAAGACGAACGGTCTTACGATCGCGGGGGTCGTGGGCGGCAGCAGGAACGCGATTCCCGGCCTCGCCCGCCCAAAAGCCGGGAACAGCGCGATCGTGGGAAACGCCCCGAACAGCAGCGCAGGCCGGAGCAGCCGGAACGGTCTTTCGAGGCGGAGCGCCCGCGCGAAGCTGAAGTGCCACTGCCGCAGGTCGCGGTAAGATTTATTCCGCATGCGGCAGCGTTTGAGAGTGTGATCGCGCAGATAAAATCGGGGACAATCACCTATTCGGTCTTCGCGCTTGCCCGCATGTTTTTGGATAAGCCGGAGCGCTATGATGTGCACTTGAGCGCTCCGGCGGAAATGCCACTCTTCCAGCTCGGTGAAAATGGAGCTGTCGCGGCTGATGCGCGCATCCTTGAAGGCAGTGCTTTTGCGACTGTTAAAGATGACTTCTACAACGTGGAAGTCACGCAGTCGGAGCAGATCAAAGGTAACTTCAGCAACGTGGCGCGCGACCGCTCGAGCGGGACGTTACTGGGCCCGACGAACCATCACAGCTACCAGCCGCAGCTGCGCGCTCTTTATGAGCAGCGTTACAGCCGGAGAATGAGCTTCGCCGATTTTCAGCGGCAGATTGAGATCGTGAGCGATCCGACGGTTGTGGAGGCTTGGAAAGAGCAAGCTCGCAGTGTCACGGTTTACACAACGAAAAGTGTCGAGCCGCCTGTTACATTCACGAGCCTGTCGGAGGCGGAACGCCATTTCCGGCAAACCCATTTAACAACCTTGATTCGGACGGCGCCGGAGTTGACTATCAGCGGCGTTTTGAGCCGTCGATTGCCGGATCGCGGATTGGGCCGGGTGATCGAGGACGCCTGGGCGGCGGAGATACGATCTCCTTCAAAAATGATGCAGGAACTGGCCAGCGGATTGCGCCCCGCGGGTTTGAATATCTTCCGGCATCGCAAAGGCATGCTCTTCGTTTCGCCCATCCGCATTCGGAGCTTTAATCACGAAAGCACCGGTGTTTCCGCTTCGATCAATTCCATCCTGACGACGGTATCCGCAGCGCCGGGAATGAACCGGAAGCAACTGGCGGAGAAATTAGTCTCCGGAGTCGTGGAGCCGGCCGAGTCCGACAAGGTGAAGCTCTCGCTCGCATCTGATCTGCGGTGGCTGATCACGGAAGGTTACCTGATCGAGTTTAATGATGGTTCGTTGGATCTACCGCGCGCCAAGCCTGCCTCCCAGGAGAAGCATGTTGGCCTTTCACAAGGCGCGGCCGCACCACCTATTTCTGCTCCTAGTGAAGCAGCTACCGACGCACCTTCTGCGACCCAGGATATGACTGAGCCGGCGCTGCAGGCTACACGTGGGCCGTTGACAGACCGTTTGAGCGAGGAAGATCGCCCGGAAGGAAGTCGAGCGGAGCCGACCGCTGAAACCATCGCTGCAGGCTCGGCTGAGACGTCCGAATGTGCTCCAGCGATCTCGGAGGAGAGCGTAGCACGCGAAGCAACGGAAACGCCGAATTCACAACGCGCGATCGAAGGCGCTTAGGCTCCGATCAAGCCCGCTTTTTTCAACGTCGCGTAGGCGCCGTTTTTGTTCAGCGTCTTCATCGCGCGCGTCGTCACCTTGATCCGCACGTATTTTCGCAGCTCCGGAATCCAGACACGATGCTCATGCAAGTTCGGGCTAAAGGTGCGGGGAACATTCTTCGTCACATGCCGGCCCACACCGCCCTTTTTCTTGGCCATACCGCGGCGATGAATAATACTGCCGCGCGTGACCTTGGCTCCTGTGATACTGCAAACTTTTGACATAACGGCTCAGGAAAAAGAGTCGCGCAACGTGGCGTCCCTGCCATTCTCGGTCAAGCGAATCTTGAACACGTCTCGCCTGACAAGGTCAAAGCTAACTTCCGCCGGGAAAGAGGCCCCGTCCTCGCACCCTTTTCCGGCGCCCTAACAAATGTCTCGCTCCAATCAAAAGCTCCGAATCGGCATCATTGGTGCCGGCGAAATCGTCCGCAACCGGCATCTGCCTGCTCTGAAACGGCATCACGAAGTCGAAATTGTCGCTGTCTCGAATTCCACCTACGAAAGCTCGCAGAAGTTCTGCGATGACAATGTGCCTCATGCGGTTCCGATCGAGAACTGGGCCGATCTCCTCGCTTTGCCAGACCTCGATATCATCTGGATCGGCACTCCGCCCTACATGCATTCCGCGGTAACCGTCTCCGCCCTCGAAGCCGGGAAACACGTCTTCTGTCAAGCGCGCATGGCGATGGACCTCGCGGAAGCCGAAGAGATGCTCGCGACAGCTCGGCGTTTTCCTAACCAGGTCACCATGCTTTGCCCACCGCCGTTCGGCTTACGGGGCGATCTTCTGGTGAAGAAGCTGCTGGCGGAGAATTATCTTGGGCGTCCGCATCATATCCGGCTGCAGAGTTTTACCGGCGCTTACCTAAACCCGGATGCAGCTCCGCACTGGCGGCAACGAATCGAGATCAGCGGATTGAATGTGCTGGCGCTCGGAATTTACGTGGAAGTGCTGCAGCGCTGGCTGGGCGAAATCACGGGTGTCTATGCGCGAGGCAAGATCCTCTATCCGATGCGTCAGGGTTACGAAGTGATCGTCCCCGATTTGCTGAACGTGCTGTGCACTTTTGCAAATGGCGCTCAAGGAGCCCTGGAGTTCAGCGGGATCAATGCGTTGCCGCCCGGCGACCGCCTCGAGATTTATGGCGATGCTGGCACGATGACGTATGACTTCGGCACCGACCTCATCCAAATCGGAAAGAACGGCGACCGGGCTTTGCATGAAGTGAAGCTCACGCCAGACCTCGAAAGCGGTTGGCGCGTGGAAGATGACTTTCTCGCCGCAGTGAAATCAGGCGGGAAGAGCCGGCCCCATCCTGATTTCGAGGACGGCGTCGCCTACATGCGCGTTGTCCAGGCAGTCGCGGACTCGCGCGCCCGGAACGAGTGGGTCGACATCAAGATTTGATGCTGTCCCGGCGGAGGGTGTTTCGGCCTTAAGACCGATCGCGCTGTATGCTAGGGGCGGCCGGCGTGGGACCAGTCAGAAAACGTGGCCTACAGGAGCGTCCCGCGCATGATGAAGAGCGCGATGCTGAAGTAAATAATCACGCCCGTAACGTCCACGAGAGTCGCCACAAAGGGGGCTGAAGACGTCGCCGGGTCCAACCCGAACCGCCGCAGCGCGAAGGGCAACATCGAGCCGGAAAGAGATCCCCACAGCACAACGCAGGTCAGCGTGATGCCGATCGTCGCGGCGACCTGCGGCCAGTATTCCCCGTAAATTTTCTCGCCGCGATATTTTTCCAAGACCACCGACCAGATAGCGACGCGGGCCGCTCCGATCACGCCAAGAAAAACTCCGAGCAGCGCACCCGCCATGAGCTCGCGTTTCATCACGCGCCACCAATCGCGCAAGGTCACTTCACCCAGCGCCATTGCGCGGATGATCAAGGTGGACGCTTGCGAGCCCGAGTTGCCACCGCTCGAAATAATCATGGGCAGGAAGACGGCCAGCACGACGGCTTTTGCGATCTCGTGCTCGTAGAATGCCATCGCCGTCGCGGTCAACATTTCGCCGATGAGAAGAACGACGAGCCAGGGCGCTCGCTTCCCCACCATCGTCATCAGCGGGATGCGCATGTATGGCTCCTCCAGTGCTTCCATGCCGCCGAATTTGTGGATGTCCTCCGTCGCCTCCTCTTCCGCGACGTCCAGCATGTCATCGATCGTCACCATCCCGACGAGGACGGCGTTTGAGTCGGTCACCGGCAGGACAGTGCGATCATATTTCCGAAACACATGGACCGCGTCCTGTTCCGGTTCTGCCACGCGCAAGCTGACGAAATTTTCATTCATCAGCTCGCTCACTTTCGAATGAAGCGGCTGGAGCAGGATCTCCCGGATCCGCAGGTCGTCGAGCAGCTTGCCGCGTTCATCTACCACGTAGATGACGTTGAGCGTCTCCGAGTCCTGGCCATGTTCGCGCACGTATTCAAGGACTTCCTTGATCGTCCAATCCGCGTGCACCGCGATGAAGTCCGGCGTCATCAATCGACCGACGCTTCCCTCTGGATAACCAAGGAGAGCCTGCGCGACGCGCCGCTCCTCCGGCGTGAGTAACTGGATTAATTGCCGCGCTGCCGCACTCGGGAGTTCCTCCAGCAATGCCGTCCGATCGTCGGGTGACATTTCGTTCAGAATTCCCACCACCTGTTCGTGCGCCATGCCGCGCAGAAGCTGTTGCTGGGCTTCGATCCCGAGATATTCAAACACGTCCGCGGCCAGGACGTGCGGCAGGACGCGGAAGATAATGACCTGGTCATTTTCTTCCATGTCGAGAATGACCTCTGCGACATCGGCCGGAGGCCAATCTTCGAACAGCTCGCGCAGCGCCGCGAAATCGCGCGCCTCGATCAGGCTTTTGATTTCCGGTTGAAGGATTCTGCCGACCATTTGGGCAAGAAGAAGAAGGCAGTCCGGCCGACGAGCCCTCGTCTTCTATCACTCGCCGCCCAGCCGTGCAACGGAACACAGGCTTTTAGGCTCGGCGGAGCCCGGGTTTTCAGCCGGTCGCCCTTGAATTCATCGGGCACAGTGCCCCCAGGCGGCACAGCCTCGGCCAGCTGTGTTCCACACGCTCTCCACTTGGAATCTCCAGCATTCTCGCCAATATGAATCCGATGACAGCGACTCTGACTGGGGCACCGATCAAACGCGAAACAGGGGAAGACGGGATCTGCATTCTGACCTTCGACCGGCCCGAATCAGGCGCGAATATCTTCGATGCCGCTACGATGGAAAATCTGCGCGAGCACCTGGATGGGATCGGG
This sequence comes from Chthoniobacterales bacterium, assembly GCA_013697365.1. Taxonomy (GTDB): domain Bacteria; phylum Verrucomicrobiota; class Verrucomicrobiia; order Chthoniobacterales; family UBA10450; genus JACCTI01. The sequence continues at coordinate 3,940 of JACCXA010000036.1, read as the reverse complement.
AAGGACGCTTCGATTAAAGGGGTGATCGTGACATCGGCCAAGAAGTCGATCTTTGTCGCGGGCGCCGACTTGCAGACGCTCCTGCGCCAGGCGCAAACTGGCGAGCTGCGCGCTTTCATTGCGAGCGGACAACGCCAGTTTAACCGGCTGGCGGCGTTGCCGGTGCCGACAGTCGCGGCCATCCACGGCGCCTGCGCGGGTGGAGGATATGAGATCACCCTGACTTGTGATTACCGAGTCTGCTCAGGCGATCCCGCCACGCGGATCGGGCTCCCCGAGACGACTCTTGGGCTGGTCCCTGCCTGGGGCGGCGCGACGCGTTTGCCGCGGCTTATCGGGACGGAAACGGCGGCGGAAGTGATTCTACACGGGAAACTCTATCCAGCGGAGGAAGCCTCCCGGCTCGGGCTGGTGGACGAAGTGGTGACTCGCGAACGGCTTCTCGAGGCCGCTCGGAATATGCTCGCCAAGGGCAAACGGAAAACAGTCCCGCCGGCTGCCTCGGGAAAGGTGATTTCGGCGCCGCGAGGTCATAGTGCTGCACCGGCGCGGGCGCTCGAAATCATCAGCAAGGGTGCTGCAGGAACGATCGAAGAATCCCTCCGGATGGAGTTGGACGCGATCGTGGATCTGGGCGAAACCGAGGCAACGCAAAACCTGATTCGCAATTTCTTCCTGGGCGACAAATTCCGAAAAGGGTCGACGAAAGCTTCCGCGGAGAAAGTGACACACGCGGCCGTGGTGGGCGCGGGCGTGATGGGTTCGGGCATCGCGCACTGGCTTAGTTCGCGCGGCGTTTCCGTCATCCTGCGCGACGTGAGTCCGCAGCAACTCGACCGCGGCCTGGCGTCGATCGAGAAAACGTACGGAGACGCTGTGAAGCGCGGCTTGATGAGCGAGGAAAAGGCGACGCAAGGCCGCGCCCGCATCGTCGCTTCCACTAATCCTGGCGAGATGCGCGATCTTGGAATTGCGATCGAAGCAGCCTCGGAGAAAATGGAGATCAAGAAGCAAATTTTCACCGATCTCGCGGCTAAGACTCCGGCCGAAGCAATTCTCGCCACGAATACTTCCGCGCTTTCGATCACCGAACTCGGCGCCGTGACGGGCCAGCCGGAGCGGGTCATCGGCCTTCACTTTTTCAATCCCGTCAGCCGGATGAAGTTGGTCGAGGTTGTCGTTGGCCAGCAGACGTCTCAGGCGACGATCGATCGAGCGCTCGCCTTTACCCGGCAGATCGCAAAGCTCCCCGTCGTGGTGCAGGACAGCCCGGGATTCCTCGTGAATCGCGTCTTGTTCCCATACTTGCTCGACGCGGCCGAGCTTTATGAACGGGGCCTGAGCGCGAAAGAAATCGACGACGCGCTGACCGCGTGGGGCATGCCGATGGGACCGCTGCGTTTGATCGATGAGATCGGTGTCGACATCACGGTCGACATCGCCGAGACGCTCGAGAAACCTTTTGGCCGTCGCAATCGCGCCCCGGAAATTCTGCGAAAGATGCTTGCGGGGAAGCTGCTGGGTCGCAAATCCGGCAGAGGCTTTTACCAGTACGAAGGCAAGTCACAGACGGATAACGAAGCGCTCCAGGAGTGGCGCCAATCGCCGGGTGAGAATGGCCTGGCGGAGAATCTCTCCGATCGTCTTGTTTTTCTAATGGTAAACGAAGCTGCGCGCTGCCTGGAAGAGAAGGTGGTGGCGACCGCGGAAGACGCCGACTTCGGCATGATGATGGGCACAGGTTTTGCGCCTTTCCGCGGCGGGCCATTGCGCTACGCGGATTATGTTGGATTGAAGAAGGTCGTTACAGAAATGGACGGACTGCACGCGCGCGCAGGGGATAAGTTCGTGCCCTGCGATTTGCTGCGCGCACATGCGCAAGCCGACAAGACCTTTTACAACGGCAACTAATTTATGAAATCCTCCCTCGAAGCTCCTGAGAAACAGATCAGCGAAGAAACCAGCGCGACACCTGAGAAGACGCAGGCATCGGTTATCGACACTTCGAAGATGTCGGCGGGAAAGGCGGCCGCGCTGGATCTGGCGGAGAGCTCCCGCGATCCGCTCGATGAACGTGGTAGTTTCGCGAGCAACTTGTTCGTCGGGAAGTTTGCCTTCGACCGCATTTTCCCGTGGCCGGAACAAAGCCCCGAGGATCGCTCCGCAGGCGAACCGTTCCTGGCGCAGCTGAAGGAGTATCTGCACGCGAACGTAAATGCCGATGAGATCGATCGCTCGGGCGAGATTCCGCAAAAGAACATCGACGACCTTTTCGCGATGGGTGCATTCGCGATCAAGGTGCCGAAGCAGTATGGCGGGCTTGGTTTGTCGCAGGTAAATTATGGACGCGCTGCGATGCTGCTGGGAAGCTGGGACGCGAATCTAACCGCGCTTGTTTCCGCGCATCAATCGATTGGAGTTCCGCAGCCGTTGCTCTTGTTCGGGACGGAGGAGCAGAAGGCGAAATATCTGCCCCGTGTGGCTCGGCATGAGATTTCGGCTTTTGCGTTGACTGAGGCCCACGCCGGTTCCGACCCCGCGACGATGAGCCTCCGTGCTGATCCAACGCCGGATGGCTCCGCGTTTATCATGAACGGCGAGAAGCTCTGGTGCACAAACGGGCTCAAGGCGGGCGTGCTCGTGGTGATGGCGCAAACGCCGCCCAAGATGGTGAACGGGAAAGAACGGAAACAGATCACGGCGTTCATCGTGGAAGTGAACACGCCGGGGCTGGACATGCCGCATCGCTGCCGCTTTATGGGCCTGCGCGCCCTCTATAATGGAGTCGTCACATTTAAAGACGTTCGCGTCCCGCGCGAAAACATCATCGCGGGCGAGGGGAAGGGGTTGAAGGTAGCCTTGACGACGTTAAACACTGGGCGGCTCACCATTCCAGCAGCCTGTGTTGGCTTATGCAAACGCCTCCTCGAGGTCTCGCGCAAGTGGGCGAGCGAGCGTGTGCAATGGGGCGTGCCGATCGGACAGCATTACGCCATCGCCGGGAAGATCGCCGAAATGGCGGGGAACACTTTTGCGATGGAGGCAATTACGTTTTTGACCTCAGCCATGGTCGACAGAAAGGCGGGCGATCTTCGGATCGAGACCGCGATGTGCAAAATGTGGTCGACCGAGATGACCTGGAAGATCGCCGATGACGCGATGCAGGTGCGCGGTGGACGTGGTTACGAAACCGAGAAATCTCTGCGCGACCGTGGCGATGAGCCGACCGCAGTGGAGCGCTTCCTGCGGGATTGCCGGATCAACACCATTTTCGAAGGCTCAAGTGAGATCATGCGGCTCTTTATTGCGCGCGAAGCGCTCGACCCGCATCTGAAAGTTGGCGGCGCGATTTTCAATACGACGCTGCCGATGCGCACGCGCATCAGATCGATCTTCGGCTCGGGCTCGTTCTACTCACGCTGGTATCCGCGGCAATACGCCCGGGCAAAGCCAGGTGATTTAAGCAAGCTGCATGAGCAACTTCGACCACATGTGAAGTACGGTGCGGCCACGAGCAAGAAATTGGCGCGCGGTCTGTTCCATTCCATGATGCGCTTCGGACCGAAGCTCGATCGCGAACAGCTCTTGCTCTCGCGTTATGTAGGCGTCGCCACGGAAATTTTTGCAATGAATGCGACCTGTTCGTACGCGCAGCATTTGATTAATACCGGCAAGCCCGCCGAAGAAATTCTGTCCGTGGCGAATTACTTTTGCCAATCCGCGAAAGCGCGCATCGCTCATCACTTCGCGGGAACTTCGAAAAACGCAGACGCGCGCGGCTACGCACTCGTGCAGGAGTTGTTGGGCGGCAAGCACGAGATGCTGCGGACAGGAATCGTGTAGCGGGGTCGGGCGTCCCGGCTGTGCTCCGGTTGACCAAGCAAAGCCCCCCGGCTACCCTCAGCCATGAGTATGCCGCCCGTGCTCACGGAGTCGGCCC
>JACCXA010000022.1 GCA_013697365.1 Chthoniobacterales bacterium | reverse complement strand
GCCAGGAGCAGCCCTTTTCCCAACACGAACAACATCAAGAGCGCAACGAAAACGAAAGGCAGCGCGAGGAGATGAAGGAGCCACGGGACATACCATAGCGTGAGCGACCGTTCGGAAGATACGTTGATAAACTCGTCAATCTGCCGGGCCATGGCCCTCGGCCGGTTCAATTGTGAGGCAATGCCGGAGGCTCGCCGCTGTGCGCCTTGGCGCGGATTGAGCAGCAAAACGTTCTGCGAGAAAGAACTGCCCGAGCCGCTCTTTTTGCTACCAGCTTCGCGAACGCCGAAGGCATTGATGACATCGGGGACGGTCTCGGTGCTGATAGTATGAAACCCGAGAAAGCGGCACTCCACCGTCACGTCGACGCGGTCTCTCGAAACACGATCGCATCGCACCGCGGCAGGCGCTTGAGTCCAGAAAATCAGCCCAGCGCCAAACAGAAACGCGGCGCCGATCGCGGCCACCATCAGCAACGCCTGCCACTTCGGCATCGCCTTGGCAGCCCGGACTTGTTTTTTCGACTTGGATTGCCATTTAAGTTCCCCGGCATTCACCGCCGGAGGATGACACTCGGGTTCTGTCGGCGCAATACGCGCGTAGGTCTTCTCGGCTTCCGCCTTTGCCAAGGCTTCTTGCCGGGCTGCTTCTGTAGTGGCGGTCTCCGACCTTCGAACTCCAAGCGGGGAAAAGAAGACGGCGGTCGGAGACCGCTGCTACAGAAGCTGTGAACTCTTCCAGTCCCTAACCCACTGAACCGGTGGGCAGAGTTTGTTGCGAGGGCTCGATCGCTTCAGCCATCCTGCTGGCGGTCGTAAGGAATAATATTGTCCCATTCATCCGCCGAGGAACGAGCCACAAACGCCACCACCGGATCCGTGTCGCTCATGTTGAAGACCTCGTGAGGCACGTCGGGCTTTATGTAAATGAAATCACCGGCTTCGTTCTCCAAGACGTGCTTGAGGCCGGGCCCGAATTCATGACGCACTTTCCCTTCGAGAATGTAGAGAATCAGCTCAAAGCCGACATGGATGTGGGCATAGGCCACCCCCCCTGGCGGGATCGTGGCGATGTTGGCGGAGAGTTTGGTCGTGCCAACGTTTTTTGCCGACATGCCTTGTTTGTAATGGATGCCGTTCCAATCCCTGCGAGCGCCCCCACCGCGGATCGTCAGGATACCGTCATGATCTTCAACCGCGTTGCGTTGGATGTTATCTTTGTTGTCCATCCCGGGTGATTTTCACTTTCTAGAATCGTTGTTTTAACGGTGCGAGGCAACGCACGAATTGACGGCGAAGACCTTGACCTGGATGACGCGGAGTCGTGTTCTTCCTAACCGTGTTAATCTGTGGCACAAGAATGACTCGTTGAACGCCTGCGCGCGTGTCCACTATGATTCCCGCCCTCGTAACCCTTGCCATCATTGGCTGCCTGGTCGGCATCTTCTTCCTCATCGAGCGACTGATCCCTCTGCGCCGGTCCAAGAACGAGCTGCTCGGGCGGCTCCTGGTGAATACTGTTTTTTCCGCCGTGGCCTTTCTCGTGGCCGCGGCGCTTGTGCGGCCGGCTGCCCTGTCCGCCATGCGCTGGACTGGCCAGCAATCATTCGGCCTTATTCACGTAGTTCCGATGCCAGCAGGGGCACAGTTTGTCATCGCGTTCCTCCTCATGGATTTGAGCTTTTACTGGTGGCACAAGCTCAACCATCGCGTCCCGTTTCTCTGGCGTTTCCATAACGTGCATCACATCGATCCCGACCTCGATGTCTCCAGCGGCTTCCGCTTTCACTTTGGAGAGGTCGCGATGTCGGCCGCGTTCCGCGTGGTGCAGGTCGCGCTTATCGGCATTTCCCTGCCGGCCTTCGTGGCATACGAGCTGATCTTCCAGGCGAACACCGTGTTCCACCATAGTAACGTGCGGCTCCCGATCCGGTTCGAACGATGGCTGAACAAAGTGCTCGTGTCGCCGCGGATGCACGGCATTCATCATTCACAGGTCGAAGGCGAGACGAACTCGAATTACTCCGTCGTCTTTCCGTGGTGGGACCGCTTTCATCGCACGCTCGGGCTGAACGTCCCACAAGCGGAGATCGTGATCGGTGTGCCGGGATATTCGTCGCCCGAAGACAATGGACTCGTTAACTCATTGCTCATGCCGTTCAAGAAACAGCGCGAATATTGGCGGTGCCCTGGCGGCCAGCCGGCCAATCGGGAGGCGAAGCAATTATCCGGGGATCGCACGCAGCTGGCGGAATGAAGGAACGTTGAGCCGGCGAAATATAACCGGCGCGCGCTGATTTGGAAGCCAAAGCAATAGTGGTTATGAAGTCACACGCGATCATTCTTGCTTCGCTTGCCGTTCCATCGCTCGCGTTTGCTTGCACCGTTTGCGATACGGATACGGGTGAGCAGTTGCGCGCGGGGATCTTCGGCAGTGATTTCTGGAGCACCTTACTCGTTGTCGTCTCGCCTTTCCCAGTCCTCCTGCTCACACTCGCCGCCATTCATCTCGGCTTCCCCTCTTCCCCGAGCGTTGGAGTAAAACCCGGACAGAACGGAAGCAAATGAACACAGCGAGCGAAGCATCGAACCAGAAACCGCTCGTCATGGCCGGAGCCTTTATGTGCATCGGCCTGGGCGGATTCTTCGATGGCATCCTGTTCCATCAGCTCCTCCAAATTCACAACATGCTCTCGGCCATCCGTCCGCCGACGAGCGTGCCCAACATCGAGAAGCTAACGTCAGCGCACGCGAGACAAAATCCTTAGAGCAGTCAGCGAGGGCCAATACACCTCGTCCGTTGGGATTGCGCGAGGTTACTTTGCAGAGCGCTTGGCGAACAGTTGCATCATCTTCGGGCTCGCTAGTTCCTTAAGCGCGTCCCTGCCGACCCAGCGCGTCGCAATCTGCGATGACTTCAATAAACGCCGAGCCAATATCACCGCCGCCGCATTGAGCGCCGCGTTCCGTCTGCCCACCCCGCGCAGGGCCCAGCTCACTCCCTTCTTGACGAAGTTCCGTTCGTCAGTCGCGGCGCGTTCTATCAACGGGAGCGTCTTGAGAAACGGCTCGTCACCTGCTTTCTTATCGTGGAGAGCGAGACTAGCGAGGAGCGCGAAGGCGGCGCGCTTTTCGAACTCGGTCCGCTTGTCGCTCCACTGCGAGATTTTGGCAAAGGCGTGCGGTGTGCGGTCGAAGAGGTGAAAGCAGAGGGTGTCGCAGATGGCCCAGCTATCGAAGTCGCGGCACCAGCGATCCATTTGCTCGGCGGTGACGCGGGCCGGCTCGGCCACGAAGGATGTCAACATGCGCGCTTCGTAAATGCCGGACTTCCAGAGGGCGAGGGCGAGTTCGTGATTGCGACCGAGACGTTTCGCGAGCGTGCGGATGTCGGCAACCGAGACGCCGAGGGCGTTGTCAGACGGGATGGCGTACCGGGCCATGCCGTCGCGCGTGCGCTTGCTGCTGTGGCGCTTCAGCCACCTGAGTGCGCCCTGAACCTGCTCTTCCACCGATGCCTCGATCTCCTTCACGATCGGCTTCTTGGGTGCGCTCTTTCTCACGCTCGTTTGTAGCGTGGTCACGCAGGATTTTGACATCGAAAATGATCCACCATGGCCGACGGTAAACGATCAGCATCGCGAAGCCTGCTAGGGGTTGGCTGGCCCGACCGTCCCGCGAGCTACGACCTCGCGGCCCCAGGCAAAATTCTTGGCCTTGTGAGGAAATTGGATTTCCATGAGAATGAACCTATGTCACAGAAGCGACGGATGAAATTTTCGTGACCGCCTTCAGGCCATTGAAGCGGAAGGAGCCCGAAGCCGTCCTACAAAAAACGGTCGCCGATTCTCAGTTGGCTGATGACCTTTGTGAAACGCTGACGTTGGAAGCGCGTCGCGCTAACCGCACGAGCCGCTACGCGGAACGCTTGAAGAACTCCGGGTTCGCGTGTGAGTTGGCGCGTTGAAATCGCGCGCGATGCCCGTAAAGAGATCGCTCGTCTCCCGGACGCTTCTGGCTTTAGAGGTCGATCGTTTTTCTCCCGGTTGCAAAAAGCTAAAGAACCGTGATGGCTGGCGCATTCGCGTGGGTGATTTCCGCATCCTCTATCTCGCAGAAAGAAGGCGCGACAAATCATCGTGGCGCTATTGGCAATCGACGCGATGTCTATAGAAGATAGAAAGAGCCGGCATTATCCCGGCGAGGCCCAGGACAACGAGATTGCGGCAGTGGCTTGCCCGCGCCGTTTGTGGTGCCGATCATGAAAGAAGTGCCGATGGATCACGTCCCGGACGTGCCGGACCCCAAGGCGCGGATTCCTGGTCAGATCCGCTACATCATCGGCAACGAGGGTTGCGAGCGCTTCAGCTTCTACGGGATGCGGAACATCCTGACGGTGTTCCTCGTCTCGTCACTCCTTACGTATCTGCCGGAGGGAGATCGAGCGACCGCAGCGAAGGATGTGTTCCACACCTTCGTCATCGGCGTTTACTTTTTCCCGCTCCTGGGCGGCTGGTTGGCGGACCGTTTCTTTGGCAAGTACAACACGATCTTCTGGCTCAGCCTCGTCTACTGCCTTGGCCATGCGTGCCTTGCGGTCTTTGAGTCGAACCGCACCGGCTTCTACACAGGGCTCGCGCTCATCGCGCTCGGCTCGGGCGGGATCAAGCCGTGCGTGGCGGCGTTCGTTGGCGACCAGTTTGACCAGACCAATAAGCACCGCGCCAAGGTGGTGTTCGATGCGTTTTACTGGATCATTAATTTCGGCTCGTTCTTTGCCTCGCTCCTGATGCCGATTTTCCTGCGGAGCTGCGGCGCGAGTGTGGCCTTCGGCATTCCGGGGGCACTCATGTTCATCGCCACCGTGATTCTATGGGTCGGCCGCAGGCATTACGTCATGG
>JACCXA010000018.1 GCA_013697365.1 Chthoniobacterales bacterium | reverse complement strand
GGCTTTCCGAACTTCCGCTTCCTGAATCCGGACGAAAAGCTCGACTTCAAATTCGATCCCGGCACGCGCTACGCTTACTCCGGCGAGGGTTTTAATCTGCTTCAATTCGTGCTGGAGGAAGGGCTCGGCCTTGACGTGGGCAGGGAGATGCAAATCCGTGTCTTTGATCGTTTCGGCATGGCACGCACGAGCATGACATGGCGGGAAGACTTCAAGAGCAACGCTGCCGATGGCTACGATGCCGACGGTAAGTTCGAAGGCCATCATGCGCGGCGCGGCGTTCGCGCTGCGGGTTCGATGGACACCACGATTTCGGATTACGGGAATTTTCTAGCCGGGCTTTTGCGCGGGGAAGGATCGAGCGCAGCGGCTCAGGCCGAGATGTTGCGTCCGCAAATCGAAATCTTTTCCGCCCACCAATTTCCGACTTTGGAGACCGCAACCGAACCAGCGAATCGAAACATCAAGCTCTCGTCCGGACTGGGTTCGATCCTCTTCGAAGGTCCATACGGAAAAACATTTTACAAAGGCGGACACGACGACTGGACTGCGAACCTGGCAATCTGCGTCGAAGGCAAACGTCATTGCCTCCTGCTTCTGTCGAATAGCGTCCGCGCAGAGATTATCTATCCTGCGTTGGCGAATTCGCTGCTTGGCGACACCGGGCTGCCCTGGCCATGGGAATACAACCCGGCAAATGCATTACCATTAGCCGACGCGGCGAATTAAGTCTCTTGCATCGGGCAATGGGAAGTGGTTTGACGCTAATCCTCCCGGGAAATAACCTCGGCGCATGGCCCATCTTGCCGAACCCTCAGCTGCTCCCACCGCCGCTGGCATCACCTCTTCGGTCCAATTGCCGCTGAACCTAAGCGACTGGATTGAAGAAAATCGCCACCTCTTTAAACCGCCCGTTAGCAACCGCTACGTTTACGATGGCCGGGATTTTTTTGTGATGGTGATCATGGGGCCGAACGCGCGGAACGATTTTCACCTCGTCGATTCCGAGGAGTTCTTTTATCAGCTCAAGGGCGACATTAAGGTGCGCATCCGCGAAGGCGACCGGATCGTGGATCACCTCGTGCGCGAGGGCGAGACCTTCTTCATTCCGGCGAACGTGGCGCACGCTCCTGTGCGGCCGCCGGACACTCTCGGGATGGTCGTGGAGCGGCGGCGTCCGCCGGGAGAGAGAGAACACGTCATCTTCTACTGCGATCGTTGCGAGGCGTTGGTGGAGGACATCGATTTCGACTGCGCGGATATCGTCCAGGCGTTCAGCCAGGCGATGCTCGACTTCTGGAACGACGACGCACGGCGGACCTGCAGGAACTGCGGCCAGAAGGTCGAGAAGCCGCAGCCGGTGAAACCGTTCTAAAAATCGCGCAGATATGATCCGCGGATTTCGCAGTTCACGCAGACTACGAGGAACAAGACGGGCCCATAGGGAGTGGCAAAGGTTTCTTCGACCTCGTTCTGCTGCATTATTCTCCCCTCCATCTACGTAAAGCTGCGAAATCTGCGGATGCACCTCCTCAGGGTCGGGACTACGCGCGCGGATGAAGATTGACCTGCACACGCACATCCTTCCGCGCGAATGGCCGGATTTGGATGCGAAATACGGCTACGGCGGGTTTGTCCGGCTGGAGCATCACAAGCCGTGCTGCGCACGGATGATGATCGGCCAGCGGTTCTTTCGCGAGATCGGCGACAACGCCTGGGATCCCACCCGGCGTATCGAAGAATGCGATCGCGCCGGTGTTTCGATGCAGGTGCTTTCGACCGTTCCTGTGATGTTCAGCTACTGGGCGAAACCCGCCGACGCGCTCGACCTTTCGCGTCGCTTGAACGATCACATCGCCGAAGTGGTGCGCGCGCATCCGACGCGGTTCGCAGGGCTCGCGACGATCCCCTTGCAGGATCCTGAGCTGGCCGCAGGCGAACTGGAACGTTGTGTCCGCGAGCTGGGTTTTCGCGGCGCGCAGATCGGAACGCACGTCGACGCAAACGAGTATTGTCAGGGACCGGAGTGTCGCAACCTCGATGACGCCTCACTCGATGCAGTCTGGAGCGCAGCCGAAGAGCACGACGCTGCGATCTTCGTTCACCCATGGGATATGCTGGGGAAAAAACGCATGCCGAAATATTGGCTGCCGTGGCTCGTCGGAATGCCCGCTGAGACCAGTCTGGCGATTTGCTGCATGATCTTCAGTGGCGTCTTCGAGCGCTTTCCAAAACTGCGTGTAGCCTTCGCGCACGGCGGCGGAGCGTTTCCGTTCACGATCGGCCGGATCGAGCACGCTTTTCACATGCGCCCTGATCTCGTGGCGGTGGACAACAAGGCGAACCCCAGGAGCTACCTCGCGCGGACGAATGCCCATGGCGAGGTGGTCCCGGCGCGTTTTTACGTCGACTCGCTCGTGCACGATCCAAACGCTCTCCGGCTTCTGCTCGGGCTCTTCGGTAGCGAGCGTGTCGCGCTCGGTTCGGACTACCCGTTTCCTTTGGGCGAAGCGCAGCCCGGCGAACTTATTGAGTCGCTTAGCTCACTCCCGCCGGAACAGAAAGCGCGGCTGCTCTCCGGCACCGCGCGTGAGTTTATCGGGCTTAACTCCGAGCACGGCTCGTTCCCAGCTTAGCCTTGCTTCCGTCGAGCTTCGGCTGGCAGAATCCGCCGAGCGATAGCCAAACAAGACTGCGCGGAGCGTTGGATTTCAGGAAGTGAGGGCTATGCCGATCCGCTCGCGGTGAAACGGAAATCAACCTATGGGCCAACGGGACACCTCTCGAGATAAGGAACAGAACATAATCAAGAAGCTGCTGGCGGAGTGGCCGCGGACTTGCCACT
>JACCXA010000299.1 GCA_013697365.1 Chthoniobacterales bacterium | reverse complement strand
GCGAGAGCTTCTTCGCTTTCTGGAAAATGAATCTGGCCAAGCGCCGTCCGCCTCGCGCCAACCGGGTGATTCCGCGGCAGCAGCGTTTCCACGTCCGCATCAGAAAGATTTTCCAGCGCCCGATACGTCAGGCCGCGAAAAACGCGCTGCGATAATCCTTCGGTCGCCGGGTAGATTGGAGTGATTCGCCGGAAATGGATGGAAAGTTCATCGTCGTTCTCGATTACCTCGAACTCGGGATGTTCCATGCAAAGCCTTTGCCCCCGAAGGCGCGGCTTCCCGAAGACCACGAGCCGCTGCCCGGTGGCAATCATCTTCTGCACGTAATGAAGATTGAACCAGCGCAGGACGAGCGGCTGGCTGAGCGCGTTCGCGTCGTCCTCCTGCAAGGTCGCCTCGAAGATTTTCTTCCAGCCGCCGAAGCGCTTCACCGCGGTCTTCGTGACTTCGCCGCAGATACAGATTGGCGTTTCACTTTCATCCCGCGGAAAACCGGCGAACTCGCGCCGGTCTTCGTGCCGCCGCGGAAAGTGCGTAAGCAAAGTCTCGATCGTTTCGATTCCAAGCCGGCGCAACGGCGCGAGGCGAGCCCGCGGCACCCAATCGCATTGCTCCAGTTTCTGCGCGAGTTCCATCGCTAATGGGGAAGGGCCGCGCGCACAGCTTCCACGCGGACCTGCAGCCGCTTCTGTCCCTCGTATTCGTCGGCGTGAATCCGAAAGGCAACGTCCCACGGCGGCTCGGGCAGCGTGACGTTCGCTCCGTCGAAGAAGATCGCGCGCGCGTGATAATTTCGCTGCCGCAACCGCAGAACGAGATGTTTCTCCTTCAAAACTCGTGGCGGGATGGCCGGCTCGACTGCGCGCGCCAGGAAAGTCGGTTGCGGATTGCCGTGCCCAAAGGGCTCGAGCAATTCGTGCCAGCAGAGGAAGTCACCATTTAGCTCGGAGAGCGCCAGCTCATGATCCAGATGGAGCCGCGGCTGGAGCGCTTCATCGCAAATTAACTCACGCACAGCCGCGCGGAAGTTCTCTGTAAACGCCACGAGATTCTCGGCGCGCATGGTCACGCCAGCGGCCATTTCGTGGCCGCCATATTTCTCGAGCCATCGATCGCAAGGGCCCAGCGCCTCGACTAACGAGAGCCCCTCGATGCTGCGACCGCTGCCTTTTCCCATGCCATTCTCGTCGAAGCCAATGACAAATGTTGGGCGATGATATTTCCGCACCAAACGCGAGGCCACAATGCCGAGCACTCCCGGATGCCACCCGCGGCGTCCGACCACGATGGCCGCATCACGCGTCGGGTCGAACTCTCGCGAAACCTCTTCATCCGCGGCGGCGAAGATCTCCTTCTCCACGCCCTGGCGCTCGCGATTTTGCACGTCCAGCAGGGCCGCCAGCTCAGCTGCTTCGCCTTCGTCGCGCGTGCGTAGGAGCTGTAACGCCTTGGTCGCGGTCGCAAGGCGGCCAGCCGCGTTCAGGCGCGGGCCTAGACGGAACCCAATGTCTTCCGCAGAGATGGGAGCGCGGACGGCAGCCACTACCATCAGCTTGCGAAGGCCCGGCCGCGCGGTTCGCGCGATTTGCCGCAGTCCATGGTGCACCAGCGCTCGATTTTCTCCCAAGAGTGGAACAATGTCCGCAACCGTCCCAAGAGCGACAAGATCAAGCTGCGCCTTCAGGTCGAATCCGGCGAGAGGTCGTGTCTTCAAGAGGGCGTGACACACTTTAAACACTACACCCGCGCTGCACAGATATCGCAAAGCGCACTCGGCGGAGATCTTCGGATTAACCAGCGCGACGCAATCCGGCAGGGTGGTCTTCGGCTCATGATGATCGAGGATGATGACGGCGACTCCGCGCTGCTTCAGCTCCGCGACCTCCGCCAGGGAGGACGTTCCGCAATCGACGGCGATCAACAGCTCGGGCTGATGCTCCTGCCAGCAGCGCTCCACGCTCTCCCGGCTGAGGCCATATCCTTCCTCCATCCGGAGCGGCAGGAAAAGGTCCGGCGCGACGCCGTAAGCGCGCAGCATCTCGTCGAGCAGCGCGAGTGAGGTTACCCCGTCCACGTCGTAATCGCCGAAGACGACGATGCGCTCACGATGATCGATCGCGCGCAGGATGCGCTCGACGGCGGCGGCCATATTCGGCAGCAGGAAAGGGTCGCTCAGTGAACGGAGCCGCGGTTGCAGAAAACCATGCACCTCATCGGCGCAGCCAAATTCCTT
>JACCXA010000253.1 GCA_013697365.1 Chthoniobacterales bacterium | reverse complement strand
ATTACGTGATGGGTGGAATCCGGGTGGATTCGGACACGCAAATGTCGGGCGTGCCGGGCTTGTTCGCCGCGGGCGAGTGTGCGGCCGGGATCAATGGCGCCAATCGTTTGGGCGGTAACTCGCTCTCCGACCTGCTGGTCTTCGGCAAGCGCGCGGGAGAGTTCGCCGCGAGATTTTCGCAGGAGAACTCGTTAGGCGTCATCGACGCCAAGGAAATAGAGATCTCAGCCCGCGCTGCGCTCGAACCGTTCGAGCGGAGCGGTGGTGAGAATCCGTACGAAATTCAGCACAGTCTTCAGGAAACGATGCAGGCCCAGGTCGGCATTGTCCGGCGAGAAGACGAAATGGTTTCCGCCCTGGACCAGCTCAAAATTTACTGGGAACGCGCCCGCCGCGCCGGTGCGACGGGCAATCGCGAGTTCAATCCAGGCTGGCACACCGCGCTCGATCTGGGGAATTTGCTAACCGTTTCTGAAGCCGTCACGCGCGCGGCGCTGGAACGAAAGGAGAGTCGCGGCGCACAGTTCCGCGACGATTTTCCCGACAAGGACGATGCTTTCGGAAAAGCGAACACCGTTGTGTGGCAGGATCGGGACGGCGCGATGCAGATCCGGCTCGAACCGATTCCCGAAATGCGGGATGATCTGCGGCGAGTGATCGAGGAGATGGGGTGAGCGCGGTGACTTTCAAAATCTGGCGGGGCGATGCCAGCGGAGGCGCCCTCCGCGATTATTCGACTGAGGTGACCGAGGGCATGGTCGTTCTCGATGCGGTCCACGACATCCAAGCCGCGCAGGCCAACGACCTGGCCTGCCGCTGGAATTGCAAGGCGGGGAAATGCGGTTCCTGCTCGGCGGAGGTGAACGGGATGCCCAAGCTCTTGTGCATGACGCGGATGAGTGAGCTTCCTCTCGATCAGCCAGTGACGGTGGAGCCGATGAAGGCTTTCCCGATCGTGAAAGATTTGATTACGGATGTCTCCTGGAATTTCCGCGTCAAGAAACGGATCAAGCGCTTCAAGCCTCGGCCGCCGGACGCCCCTGACGGTACCTGGCGGATGGCGCAGGAGGATATCGATCGCGTGCAAGAGTTTCGAAAATGCATCGAGTGCTACCTTTGCCAGGATGTCTGTCACGTCCTCCGCGACCACCGAAAGCACGATGAGTTTATCGGCCCGCGCTTCCTCATTTATACAGCGGCGCTTGAGATGCATCCGCTCGATACCGAGGATCGGGTGCCGGAATTACGCGAGGCTCATGGGATTGGCTACTGCAATATCACGAAATGTTGCACAACGGTTTGCCCCGAGAACATCACAATCACGGACAACGCAATCATTCCGCTGAAAGAGCGGGTGGTAGATCGGTATTACGATCCCATTGCGCGGCTGGTGCGAGCTTTGAGAAAGAAGACCTAAAAGCCATGTTTGAACTAAAAACGCTCTCGGAAGAGGCCATCCCCGCGGCGCTGGAGAAAGCGGAGCGCTATCGCTTGTTAAATGAGCCCGGCGAAGCGGAAAGCATCTGCCTCGATGTCCTGAAGATCGCGCCAGAAAATCAGCCGGCGATGATCACTCTCCTGCTCGCGGCAAGCGATCGGCTTTCCAAGGGCTACGGCGTCAGCGACACGCAGGCGAAAGAAATTCTGGGGAGGCTCTCCGGTGACTATGAGCGCGCCTATTACTCCGGAATTTTGGTCGAGCGACGGGCGAAAATGAAACTGGCGCAAGGCGGCCACGGCGGCACGTGGGCTTACGGTCTTTTCCGCGAAGCGATGGAGTGTTTTGAGAAAGCAGAAGCGATCCGTCCACCTGGGAATGACGACGCCTTACTGCGTTGGAATACATGCGCTCGCATCATCGCGAAGAACAACCTCGTTCCGCGCGAAGAAGAGCGTTCCGAGCCGTGGCTGGAGTGATGACACGGCGCGGCGTCCGACACAGACGGCCTACAAGTCGCTCGCAGAGCTGCCGTTAGACTCGTTGTTCCGTTTTATCGCGCTGTCAGCGAGGCCGGTCATCCACGTCGGAGTAAGCCTGGTCGAACGGCTCGCGCTTCCCGATTGCGTCGCGTTTCCGGACGAGTCCGTCGGTCCTGGCAGAACGGCGTTCACCAGCTTCATCAAGTGCCCGGTGATGCTCGGGAACAGCGCGTTCCCTATTATGGCAGCGCGCGCCGCCAGCGTCAGCGTGATCTCCGGCCGCCCGCGGCGGCACGCTTCCAGGATTTGGGAGGCGGCACGTTCTGCTCCGATGGAAAGCAGCGGTATCCCGTTAGAAATGGCGAACCAGCCGAATTCAGCCGCGTGTTTGCCCTTGAACTGCGCATGCACATGAGAGCCCGTGCGCATCATCCCCGGCGCGACCGTCGTCACATAGATGCCGACGCGCCCCAATTCGGCGCGCATGGAATCGGAAAGGCCGACGAGCGCAAATTTACTCGCGCAGTAAGCCGCCAGATGTGGCACAGCGATCTTTCCGCCGATGGAGCTGATGTTTACAATCCGTCCACCTCCGCTCCGGCGCATATGCGGAATGGCTTCCCACATGAACGTGAACGGCGCCCAGAGATGCAGCTGCATCGCACGCTCGAAATCCGCCCGCTCCATGTGCTCTAGAGGTCCCACCTCGATGATGCCCGCGTTGTTAATCAGGACATCGATGCGACCGAAATGGCTGATGACGTTGCGCACCGCTTCCTCGATTTGGCCGCGCTCCTGGAGATCACAAGGAATGATCGCCACGTCGCCACCGGCAGCGGCGAGTTCGTCGTGGGCGCGTTGCAGTTCGGCTTGGTCCCGCGCGAGGAGAGCGACACGAGCGCCTTCCTCGCAGAGCTGACGGGCCAAGACCAATCCCAAGCCGCGCGATCCGCCTGTAATCACAACAATCTTGCCGGCAAACGAAATCCTGGGAGCAAGCGCCCGGGCGATGCCCCATCCCATGAGGGCCGCGGCGCCGAAAGCGAGTGGGAGCGACTGATTCTTTTTCATTCTAAAATACTAAACGCTTGAGCCGACCGGAATGGTCTGCGGCACGCGATCAAGAGCGGGTCGTTTCAGGTAGAAAGCAAGCGCGTCTCCGATCAGCTGAGAATGGCTGCCGCGAAAAACGGTGTCTCGTCGTAGTGCAACGGTTTGATTCAGATCCAACACTGACAAAGATACGCCGAGCGAGCGACCCAACACGCTCCGCGTGCTTCCACTTCAGGCGAAAGACGGGGCGAGAACGCCTGCGCTCCTGACTACGCGTGCCGCCGGTTGAAACGCGCCACTTCGCGGTCCGTCTCGCGATCCGTGGCGCGCTTCTTTAGATCAGCGCGCTTGTCATGCGCGACTTTCCCCTGCGCGACGCCGATCTCCGCCTTCAGCTTCCCACTCTTCCAGTAAATTTTGAGGACGACCAGCGTCCGCCCGGCGACAGCAGTTTCGACATAAAGCTTGTCGATCTCCTGCCGATGAAGAAGCAGGCGGCGCACGCGTTTGGCGGGAGGGATTTCATGGCTGGCGCGTTCGTAGGGTTGGATGTCGGCGTTATGCAAGAACGCCTGCCCTTTCTCGATCTTCGCAAAGGCGTCGCTGATGTTCGCTTTGCCCGCGCGAATCGACTTCACTTCGCTCCCCTTCAACTCGAGGCCGGCTTCGTAGCGTTCGAGGATATGGAAATCGCGGAGCGCCTTGCGATTGAGGATGGATTCCGACGCCATGGAGCACCGTAGCACACGGACACGTGCACCGGATAATGGGAGATCCGAGCGCTAGCGGCGCAAGGAAGCTGCTTCCTCCGCTTCGCGGCGTCGAATCACAATCAGCGCGACAAGGCCCGCGATGGCGCAGATGACGGCGCCGAACGCGAGCGCGAAGGGAGCCCCCAGCCAATTCGCCAGCCAACCAGCTTCCAGGCTGCCGATGGGAATCATCGCGCCGAAAACCAAACCCCAGACGCCCAGGACACGCCCGCGCATTTCGTCGGGCACAATCGTCTGAAGGACGGTGTTCGAGATGGAGAAAAAAAGCAGCATGCCGAATCCCGCGAGCGTCATGAACCCCAGCGCGAGGGGATAGTTCCTCGTGAACGAGAAGGCGAGCAGCGCCCCGGAGAAGATCCAGACACCGAGCAGCGCGACCTTTCGTTGCGGGAAAACATGGCCGGCTGTGGCTACCGTCAAAGCGCCGACCAACGCGCCGACTCCGCTGGCCGACATGAGAACGCCATAGCCGTCGGCGCCGAGGCCGAAGACATCTCGCGCGAAGACGGGAAGCAGGACCGCGTAGGACCAACCGAAAATGCCGACCGTGCCGAGCAATGCGAGGATCGTGCGGACGCGCCGATGCTTCAGCACGTAGCTCAGGCCACTCCACGCGCTGGCCCGCGCCGCCTCTGCGTGCGCGAGCGGGACGTGCGGTGGCAGGCGCATCATTAACAGGCCGACGATGACCGCGATGTAACTGAGGCCGTTAATCAAGAAACACAGCGGGGTGCCGAACTGGCCAATGACTATCCCGGCGAGCGCAGGCCCGACCACGCGTGCGCCGTTGAAGATGGAGCTGTTCAAAGAAATCGCATTCAGCAGGTCGTCGCGGCTTGTCATATCGAGCGTGAAGGCCTGCCGCGCCGGCATATCGAACGCCATCGCAATCCCACTCACCGTCGCGATGACAATGATGATCCCCGGCGTGGCGAGACCAGTCCAGGCAAGCACGGCCAGAACGAGAGCCGGTATCATTTGCGCGATCTGCGTGATGATGATGATCGCCCGCTTTGGGTAGCGATCCGCAATCGCGCCACCCCAGAGGGAGAAAAACATCATCGGGGCGGAGCCAACCGCCGCGACCACGCCGAGGAGCAGCTTCGAACCGGTGATCTGATAAACCAGCCAGCTCATCGCCGTCGATTGCATCCACGTGCCGATGAGCGACACCAGCTGACCATAGAAAAACAGCCGGTAGTTGC
>JACCXA010000216.1 GCA_013697365.1 Chthoniobacterales bacterium | reverse complement strand
GCCGGGGCGCGCGTTGAATATGACTCTGTCGAGATTGATTCCAACGATCCCGCCTTGACCTCACTCACTTTAGCGGATCAGAAGCAGAGAGATTTCCTGCCGGTCAGCGCGGCGGCCGGGATGGTCTACACCTTTGCGCAGGAGTGGACGTTCACGGTGAACGCGACCTTTTCCCAACGTGCGCCGACTGCGGAAGAGCTTTTCGCGCGCGGTCCGCACGAGGCCACCTTTCAATTCATCGTCGGCGATCCCGAGCTGGAGGTGGAAACGAGCCGCGGGATCGAGCTGACACTCCGCAAGCAATCCGGCGTCATCACCGGCAGTGTCAGCGGTTTTTATAATCGCTTCCGCAACTTCATCGCCTTCGCCCCGACCGCCGAGTTCGAGGATGGCGTGCGTGTCTTCGATTACACCGCGACGGACGCCGAGTTCTTCGGGGGCGAAGCGCAGGTGCAATTTCATCTTCTGCCTCGGACGATCACAAGCGAGGCGAGCGAGCCAGCGGGCGACGCGAAGTCCGTTCGCAGCCAGATCACCGGCGAAGCGCCGGAGCCGCGACAAAATCCGAACGATCTCTTTCTCGATCTGCGTTCCGACTACGTCCACGCCGACGACAGCGACACGGGCGAGCCATTGCCGCGAATTACCCCGTTCCGCTACGGAGCGTCGCTCAATTACAAAAGCGAAAAGTGGGAAGCGAAGATCGAAGGCCAGCGCGTTAGCCGGCAAAACCGAACCGCCCGATTCGAGACCTCGACCGAGGGTTACACCTTCCTAAACGCGAGCATCGGCTACAACTTCCGCGCCGGCCCCGCCTTCGTGAATCTCTACCTCCGCGGCACCAACCTCACGGGCGAAGAGGCGCGCGATCATCTCTCCTTCCTGAAAGATGCGCTGCCGCTTGCAGGACGGAGTGTCCTAATCGGGGTGCGGACAACATTCTGAGCGTAGTACCGGCCGCTGAAAGGGTTCGACACCCGGTGCCGGGCCCGGATACGAGGAAAGGTATCGATGTCCCCCGGCAGCCAGCGCCAACGCCAATACCTTCATCGATCGCTGGCCGACACCCTCGAGGTGAAGCCGGAGTAAGCGAAGATCAAATCACGTCCTTAAAAACTAAAACCGTCCGCCGGATTTCTCCGACGGACGGTTCATGTATTGGCGTGGTCGAAAAGGGCCTGCTTAGCGCCACCGATACATGTCTTGCGCCCGAAAGTGCAGGTTCTGCTCGATCTCGTGAAGCTCCTCGTGCATGTGTTCGATTTGAGCACGGACCCGTCGGCGATCGTAGTACTGCTCGCCCCGGCGGAATTGATTATTTAGTCGGTAAGCTTCGTCCCGTAGGTGGTCGTACTGCCTCCGAATTCGTGGGCCGGCGCCGTAGGCTCGCATCTTCCCGCGCACGTGATCCATCATGCGGTTTAAATGATCGACTTCCCGTTGCAGTCGGCCGAGACCGTCTTGTGAACGCTGAAACAGCGGACGATCATTCCCGCCCCGCCGAAATTGCCGCTCCTCGTAGACCTGGCGATCAGCGCTCGGCTGGGCTACGCGCTGCTCATAAACTGCCCGCTCGATGCGCTGTTGCTCAATCGGCTGCTGTTCCACGCGATCGTAAACGTTTTCGTCGTCGTCCTCGTGCGCAGAAAGTGTGGGTGCGAAGCCAGCGACCGAGAAGATGGCCGCGGCGGTGAACGTGATAATTTTTTTCATATTAGTTCCCGGTGTGAAAAATTCGACGGGCCGATCGTGGCCGCATTCAAACGGTGCACGGTTTCGGCTAAAGTTTTTTTGACCCGCGCTTCCTTTCGAAACGGGACCAAACCGGATGTGTCCTTCAGGACAAGCAGGCACGCCTCCAACTACGGGCAGCACGGGTCCTTCGACGCCCGCGACGCCGCCTGCCGGCTCCTACAGAAGAGTAATAGTTCGCGCACGAGAGCACCGACGTTGAACTCATATGAGGAAGAAGGTTCCGAAGGCCCGACCTAAAGTTGGTTCTAACGAGCAAACGAAGATGAGTCCTAATACGCTCGCCCTTTGCGAATTGTTCACGAAGTGAGCGATGCAGAACAAACGAGCGGATGTGGTTGCCATGGCGACACGACACGAGCCGCACGCGATCCAGCGTACCGGCGCGCTCTGTGGACCGTGGTGATCCTCAATCTCGGGTTCGGTGTTGTGGAGGTTGTCGGCGGCTTTCTGGCTAGAAGTCAGGCTCTCAAAGCAGACGCCCTCGACTTTCTTGGCGACGGCTCGATAACGCTGGTCGGCTTGCTCGCGCTTGGCTGGCCTGCGCCGACCAGAGCTCGCGTGGCGTTGGCGCAAGGATGGTTTCTTGCGGTACTCGGAGTCGGTGTGATCGCGACGGCGATCTGGCGGGCTCTGAACACAGTGCCGCCCGAAGCGGATCTCATGGGCGGGATCGGCGCGGCCGCGCTCGCAGTAAACATCGCCGCCGCAGGTCACGCTCATGCGCTTTCGGCAAACGGGCGATGCAAATGCTCGCGCCATTTGGCTGTTCAGCCGTAACGACGCACTCGCCAACGTGGCGGTCATCATTGCGGCCGGGCTTGTGGGATGGCTACAAAGCGCTTGGCCGGATTTGATCGTTGCCGTGATCATAGCCTTCCTCTTTTTGCATTCTGCGTCGGAGATTATCCGCGATGCACGCGCGGAGCTCCGCGGGCCACCTGCGGTTTAATACTTAGCGGCGGGCATCGGACACTGGGCGAAAAGAGCGTTTGACCTTGCACTTGACTCCAAGGTGTAGAGTTCAAATCATGAAAACAAATATCATCAAACAAATCGGAAAAGCGCTGCCCATATTGGCGGTCCTCACAATCGCGACGGTCGCTTTAGGCGACGGCTCGAAGAAGGACGAAACGATGTGCGTGAAACAGAAGGACGGAAGTTACATCTGCAAAGCGAGCGGCCAGAAGATGGATAAGCCGTGCTGCAG
>JACCXA010000197.1 GCA_013697365.1 Chthoniobacterales bacterium | reverse complement strand
GTTCAAGACAAACACGGAGCGAAGCCGTCTCGTCTCCTATTCCAATGCGGAAGTGTTGCGGCATCTCGAAGAATCTCCCCGGCACGACCGAGGTTTCATATTTCTCTCGGAGGAGCTTCAGAAAATTCTCTGCCTCGCCCCGCACCATGCGCGGAAAGACGATTGTGCCCGCGGGCGGTCGAAAGCATTCGAGATCGTCGCGTGAATCGAGAAACGCATCGAGCAGCTTGCGGTTCGCGACGAGGAGCGATCGGGCCCGTTCTCGGAATTGCTCCAAATGATCGAAAGCGAGGACAGACATCCGTTCCGCGCTATGTGCGGCGACTGACCCGAACAAGTCGTTGAGCAGCCAGATCCGGCGCGCGAGATCCGGCGCCGCGAGAACCCAGCCGCACCTCAGACCGCTCAAGCCATAGAGTTTTGTCAGGCTGCTTGTGACGATGAATGGATTCTCCGCGCCCGCCATCGTCTCCCCGAGATGGAAGGAATGTGGCGCGTCCGGATCGAATAGCATTTCGAGATAGACCTCGTCGACGAGGACCCGTGCACCGCCACGGAGCGCAAGCTCGCCAATCCCGCGCAGCGTTTCGGCAGAAAGCAGCGCGCCGCTGGGATTGTGGAGGTTGCTCAGCACAATCAGCCGGGTGTCGGCTGTCATCACGGCCTCGATCTCCGCCGCGTCGAGCGCGAATCCCGTTCCAAACTGCCGCGGGATTCGGTTGATCCGGGCACCGAGGAAGCTCGCGACGTCGAGCAGCGGACCGTAGGCCGGCAGTTCCAGAAGCACTTCGTCGCCAGGGTGGAGCACCGCAGCCATCGCCAGATGGTTTGCCATCGATGTGCCGGTGGCCGCGACGATGCAGTTCTCCGGCGCGCCCGTGTGAGCCGCGAGCCGCGCCCGAAGCGGTGGATAGCCGTAGCCGCTCGCCGAGGTCGTCACTTCGAGGTCCTCCAACCGCAACGGAAACTCCGAGATCGGTACGTTAACGATGCCGCTCGTCGCGAGATTGAAGGGGGCCTGCGACTCGGTCTTGGCCCACTCCATGTAGCGCGATCGCATGCTTCGGGCCATTGCCATCATCCTGTTGCGACCCGGTTGTTTCTCGCCGCCCAAAGGAAATATGCCGGCAGTCCCGCCGCCGCGATCCCGAGCCCGATGCAAGAGTGCACTGGATCTTGCGCAAAGGTACTCACCACAATCAGCCATTCGGCCGCGATGAAGAGCAGCGTGGTCCATGGATGTCCTGGCACGCGAATCGGCACGCTCTTCGCATCCCGCCGGCGCAGGATAAACAGCAGACCGCCGTTAGGCCAAAGAAGATGCAGTCCATCGCCACGACGTAATTCACCACTTGCGCATAGGTGCCGGTCAACGCGATCGCAATCGCCCAGACGCCTTGCAACGCGATCGCGACGACCGGGACGCGTGTCCGCGGATGGATCCAGGCGACGCTCTTGAAGAAGATGCGATCTTCGGCCATCGCGAAGTAGACGCGTGGCGCGGTTAACATCGATTGCGCCAAAAATCCAAAGGCCGAAAACGCAATCCCGGCCGCGATGAACTGCGCGCCACGCGGGCCGAGCAGTGTGCCCATGACGGACGATGCCGGTGTGCCCGTGGCCGCCAATCCCGCCGGGCCGAGCGCGTGCACGTAGGCAAAGTTTATAGAGGTATAAACGACAATCACGCCCAGCACTCCCAGAATGAGCCCGCGTGGCAGCGTCCGGCGCGCATCCCGCACTTCGCCGCCCAGGAAGCTCGATGTTTGCCAGCCGCCATACGCGAAAAGGACCGGCGTCATCGCAGCCCCGAACGCAACCAGCAGGCCTACCGAAGGCGGCTGATCGAGCATCGGTCGCCATGAAACCTGTGAAGGTCCGCCGCGCACGAAGCTGCAGATCACGAGCACCGCGATAGCGCTGATCGCGGTAAGCGTGAGTGCCGATTGCACGCGGCTGCCAGCGCGCACGCCCAGGCAATTGATCGCCGTGAGTAAGGCGAGCGCCGCGGCGGCAACAAGTGAATCGGCCAGTGGCCAATTTGTAAGTTCGAGAAAATAGCGCGCAAACGTCACCGCCACGGCCGCCATCCCGCCGGTCTGGATCACGAGCAGCAGCACCCATCCGTACATGAATGCCACTGCCGGATGCAGGGCCTCGCGCAGGTAAGCATATTGACCGCCAACCACCGGCAGCCGGGCGGCAAGCTCTGCGTAAATGAAGCCTCCGACCAGTGCGATCAATCCGCCGGCGACCCACGCGCCCAGGATGAGCGCGGAGGTGTGGACGCGACCAGCGACAAGATAAGGATTGATGAAAATGCCCGCGCCAATGATGCCGCCCATCACCGCCATGGTGGTGCCGAATAACCCGAGCTGGCGGACAAGTCCGCCACCCAATTCGGCTCCGCCGCTCGCTGATGTCTCGCCGGCCATTCAGCCGCTATTCCGCCGCGAGTCCCGCAAAGAGAGCCGCGAAGATTTCGATTCCATCCCAGAGATTCTGCAGCCGGATGTTTTCATCCGCGGCGTGCTGGTTGTCATCGTGGTTTGCAATCGGCAAGCCAATCACTGGTGTTTCCTTGAGCTGCTGGAAGAGAAACATCGGAATGCTGCCGCCCATGGTGGGAAGCAAAAGCGGCTCGTGTCCGGCCGCCGTCATCATTCGTGAAATTTCGCGAGATAGTGGCAGATCAAGCGAAGTGCGCGCGGGCTGGTATCCGCTTCCCCATTCCACTTTGACGATTTTACCGTGGGCGCGCCGCGTCTCAGCATCTGGCGTTTCGCGCACAATCGTGCAGCCCTCAGCCACGAGATGGCGCTCGAACAGGTCGCGGACGGAGGCTGGGGTTTGCTTTGGAACGAGGCGGAAATCGATGGAAGCACGCGCCTCCGTTGGGATGGTGTTCGAAGCTTGGGCGCCGACCCGTGCAGCCTCGATTCCGCGGAGATTCAAAGCCGGCAACATGAGAAGCTCGTTCAACGGCTTCCCATCTCCCTCCACCGCTCCAATCTGGAATTCGCGCCGCAGTTCGGGCTCTACGTTTGGTATTCTCTTTAACGCCTCCAGCTCTGCGGCGGTCGGCGGCTGCACCTCATCATAGA
>JACCXA010000187.1 GCA_013697365.1 Chthoniobacterales bacterium | reverse complement strand
CGCTCAAGTAGAACAAGCTGGTCAGCTCGGTGAGCGCGGGGAATTTTGGACGGCAATCATGCACCGCTGCGGTCCCGCCCGGAAATGTAATCAAAGCGAGCGGCGCGTAATGATGCCGCACGCCGTGCGCGTGGGCATCGGCCAGAAGCTCCAGCGGTTCGACCAGCGTCCCAGTGCGTGCCGCGAACATCCAGTAATCGCCCGAGTGCAGATCGGCCCCGGAGAACTTCAGGCGCACGCCGTGCTCGAGCTCGATGAAATCGGGCGCGGTGTCGAGCGTGCCGTCCGCGTTCACGCTTTTCACCTGATCCCAGCGCCGCAATTTCGGATGGTGCTCGGCGGCATGTTTCGCGACATCGACGCTGAGGATGAGCGTGTAACCGCCGTCCGGATGCGGCTCGACCGGCGAGAGGATTTTCGCGAGCGTGCCCGGGCCTTCGCCGTTTAATTCGGTTTCGTCTCCCTGGACTTCGACCCAATCGCCGACGTGCAATCCGAGATTGTCATCGCGTCCGAGAGTCTTGACTCGAACCTTGAAGAATTCCGCCGATGGATTGGGCTCTTTCTCGAATGCTTCGATCGCGAGAGTGACAGATCCGTTCTCGCGCGACCACTTGAAGGTTGCCGTCCCGACCGCGCCGCCGGTGTGGACCTCGACTCGATAAAAATGATTCTCCAAACCGCGATAACCGCCCGCAGGCGAAAGCTCGCAAGGATCGGTCGAAGGCGGCGAGGGCTGCAATTCATTCGTTAGGCGAGCGTCGCTCGCGGCCGGCAAGACCGCGTCTTTGCAAGTGACTCCGGCTACTTCCTGCGGCGTGACTTTCACCTGCCAGATGGTCTGAAGCCGCGTCGCCGTGTCCGGTCCGCCGAGCGCCACTTCGCGCAACGATGGCTCCTCGATCGCGGTCAGGTGGCGTTGCCAGACATCGAGGTAGGCGAGCAGCGCCGGTCCAGCCGCCGGATTGAGCGCGGGTGGGTTTGGAAAGTGCGGTTGCTGCAAATAAGTGACCGCCGGATCGGCTTCGAGTTCGCATAAAATTCCGTCCACATACATGCGTCCTGCAGTGAGGGTGAGATCGTCATTCCCAGCCGTGACGCCGACTTCGAATCCGTCGCCCGTGATCGGCGCGCCGCTCTGGCCGATGACGTCCTCATTGGTGGATTGATCCAGCTCGGTCTGGATGTCCATCTGCTCGTTCCAATCGGCATCCAATTGCACGCGCCCTTGCTGCTGGCGGACGCTGCGGTAATGCCGGGGCTTGTGGAAGGTGTCGCGGGTAAAATCGCCTTTCATATTGTGGGAATTCGTTTGGGGATGTTAGGTGACAAAAAAGAGTCCGGCTTCAAGGCCGACGCGCAGATAATCGGTCAGGCTGGTGCGGAGATTCGCTGCGCGCAAAGGCTGGAGCAGATGGCGAAAAGCGCCCATTTCGGAGCCGTCTTCCGCGCCGGTGCGAATCTCTTCTGAGCAAAGCGAGCTGAGCTGCGCGAAGCCCGGAGCGGCCAATTCCATGGAGGTGAAGAGCGGACGCAGCCGGCCGGTGATGAGCGCGATCTCGGCTGGATCGAGCGGATCGGGCTTCGGCAGACCTTTCTCTTTCGCGATCGCGCTCGCGCGGAGATCGAGCGCGGTATCAGGCTGACATTGAAAACGGCGCGGCGTCTTCGAACCTTGGGCGAGGAAGGAGAAACGCACGCAACCCTCCTGTCGTAACGTGACCGTGGCGACATCGGCAAAGATGCTGTTGCCGGCATCGAGACGTCGCACGTTGCTCGGGCCGAAGATGGTCGAACTCTGTATATCCGCTGGTGTTTCCAGGGCCGCGATCGAACCTAGCACGATCGACTCCGCGATTTCGAGCGCCGCGGTCGCAGGTTTCACCAGCACGCCGCCGGAGATGGTGCGCTCAAGGCGAAGGTGCAGTTGTGCGTTACGGCCCTGCACTTCAATGCCGCCATTTGGGGAGACGAGCGTGCAATGCGAGACCTTGAGACCGCCGAGGCTGGCAGGCTGACCATCGCTAGCCGTTTGCGCCACGGCGAGCTTTCCTTCCACGAGCAAGCCATCCAAGAGCAACTCGCCAGGATTGTCCGTACTCGTACCGCGCACAGACAAGTCGCCGCGTAAATGCGGGCGCAATTTGTCCGGCACGAACTGTCCGCGGCGCCGCTCCTGCACGCCGGGCGAATCAACTTTTTCGACCAGCGGCCAACCCGCGGCCACGATCGCGAGCTGGCTTCCTTCTTTGATCTCGATCGGGGTAGTGCCCGTCGCGTAGCTACGACTGTCCATGAGC
>JACCXA010000147.1 GCA_013697365.1 Chthoniobacterales bacterium | reverse complement strand
CGGAGGTGATCGAGGATGGGGTGAGCGGTCGGCTCGTTGCAGAGGGCGATGCAGAGGCGCTCGCAGAAGAATTGTTGAAGGGAGTGGAGGAGCCTGAACTTCTCTCGCAATTCGCGGCAAACGGCGCCAGGGCCGTGGCCGAAAAATTCGAACAAGCGACCCAAACGCGGCGACACGAAGACTGTTACCTGGAGGCGATGGTGCGGTGATTGTACAGGAAGCGGCACCGACTGTAGGACTTTACATCGAGGCTGGGGACGGGCCCCTTAACGCCGACGCTCTACGACAGCTTCCCCAGTAAAAAGGGCCGAGACCTCCCTCGGTTTCCGATCCTCCGCTCTCCATGCTACCCTTCGCGCATGGAGAAAGTAGTGATCGTCGGCAGCGGTTGTGCGGGCCTGACCGCGGCCATCTATGCCGCGCGCGCGAACTTGAGCCCGCTCGTGCTGGAAGGCAGCCATCCCGGCGGTCAACTCGCGACGACGACCCTGGTCGAGAACTTCCCCGGCTTTCCGGAAGGGATCGACGGTCCACAGCTCGTCATGAACATGCACGCGCAGGCGGAAAAGTTCGGCGCGCGCTTTTCGTATTCGGAAGTCTGCGGCTACGAGCCGGCCGATGGTCATATCCGGCTCTTGGTCGACGATGAATGGATCGAAACGGAATCGCTCATCGTGGCGAGCGGTGCTTCCGCCCGCTGGCTCGGCCTGGAGAACGAAGAAAAACTGATCGGTCATGGCCTGACCTCGTGCGCAACCTGTGATGGCGCGTTTTATCGCAATGTGCCGGTCTGTGTCGTGGGGGGCGGCGACTCGGCCGCTGAGGAGGCGCTCTTCCTCACGCGGTTTGCTTCAAAGGTTTATCTCATCCACCGGCGCGATCGGCTGCGTGCCTCGAAGATCATGGCAGACCGCGTCGCGGCCTGTCCCAGCATCGAGCCGATCTGGAACACGGTCGTAACGCAATATGTCCCGGATGAAAAAGGTGAGATGAAAGCAGTGCAGCTGCGCGATTTGCAGACGCAGCAGGAACGGCTTTTGCCCGTTGCGTGCGTCTTCGTCGCGATCGGCCATGACCCGAATACGAAGGCGTTCCAGGGAAAACTGGAAACCGATCCGGACGGTTATCTACTCGTCAGGCACCTCGCCGAAAGCAAACACCCGGGCGTTTTCATCGCCGGCGATGTGGCAGACCGCGTTTATAAACAAGCGATCACCGCCGCAGGTTCCGGTTGTGCGGCGGCCATCGAAGCCGAGCGCTACCTGAGTGAGTTGGGCAAGTGATGGGGCCAACGGACATGCGGGAGCATGGCCCTCCGGAGGGACGCGCTTCCGCGCGTCAGGTCCCTGCCCCGGCAGTTGGCAGTTCCTCACTGTCGCGGTCTCTGAAAATCTGTGACGTCACGCAGTTTTACTCGCCGCTGAGCGGCGGCGTGAAGCGCTACCTGCAGGAGAAAATCCGGTTCATCCAGAACGCGTCGCCGGGCGACGAACACATCCTGATTGTCCCCGGCGAAGAGAACAAGGTCACGGTAGAGGCACGGTCACGCGTCTACACCGTGCGTTCGCCACTGATCTCGCGAAGCGCACAGTATCGTGCCTTGCTCGATCTCCGGACATTGCACGAAATCATCGCGCGGGAGCAGCCGGACATTATTGAATCCAGCGATCCGTATCAGCTTGGCTGGGCCGTGCTGAAGAGCGGGCTCGCGCAACGGATTCCGGTAGTCGCGTTCTATCACTCACACTTTTCGGACGCATATTTGCGCAGGCCGTCGCAATGGTTTGGTCAGACCGTTTCGGCCGCGCTGATGAAGGCAACCCAAAGGTATGTGCGCAATCTCTACAACCGCTACGAAACAACCTTCGTTGCTTCTCCAAGGCTCGACCGCATTCTCGCTGCTTGGGGCGTGCGGAATACTCGGCTCGCGGACCTCGGAGTGAATAGCGACATTTTCCACCCTGACGGGAGGCCATCAGAAGTCCGCGAGACGCTTGGCATTCCGGACGGCCGCTTCCTCCTCCTTTATGTCGGGCGGCTCGCGGGGGAAAAAAATACGGCGACGCTCTTCAAAGCCTTCTCCCTGCTCGTCGAACGCCCCGAGAACAATTTCCATTTGCTCGTCCTTGGAGACGGCCAGCAGCGCGATCTGCTCCGGCGTCTAGTCTCGGAGACCCATCGGGTCACGTGGTTGCAGTATTCGACCGACTCGACAGAGTTGGCGAAATTTTACCGGGCGGCGGACCTGTTCGTGCACCCGAGCGTCGAAGAAACCTTCGGGCTCGTCGCGCTGGAAGCGCAGGCCTGTGGCACCCCCGTGGTCGGAATTCGCGGAAGCTGCCTGGATGACTTGATCCAGCATGATCAGCATTCCTGGGCGACGGAGAACAACCCGGTCGCGCTGGCTGACGCGATTGAGGCGATGTGTGCGCGCCCTTTGAAAAAAATGGGCGATGCCGCTGCTGCTGTCGTGGCGGAGCGCTACTCGTGGCCGCGCGTTTTCGAGCGGCTCTTTTGCGTTTACCACGAGGTCCGGGCACGCTACAGGAAGGGCCGCGGATGAACAAAGTTCCCTCATTTACCATTCGTCCCTACCAAACGAGTGACCGCGAGGCGGTGCGGGAACTGTGTTGCCTGACCGGATTTCTGGGCGAGCCCATCGATCCAGTTTACGAGGACCGTGAGCTTTTCGCCGACTTTCTCACGACCTACTACACCGATCACGAACCGGAGTCGTCCTTCGTCATCGAAGTCGAGGGCGAACTGCGCGGCTATCTGCTTGGCTCACGCCGGCCGCTCCTCAATCAGCTCTACTCCTTCTACCAGAACATCTGTCTCTTCCTGCGCGCGCTCCTTCGTTACCCGCGCTACAGCGCGCGCTCCCGGCGCTTCATCCGCTGGCTCCTCATGAACGGCTGGCGCGAGGTCCCGGCTGCGCCGCGTCGCACCCCTCATTTCCACATCAATCTTCTCCCGGACGCGCGCAAAGTTTCGACCACGCGCGCCCTGCTCAGCGCTTACTTCAGTTATCTCTATGGCTGTGGCGACAAGCGCGTTTACGGGCAGATCGTCACCTTTGAAAGCCGGCGCGGTGAGAAGATGTTCGAGCGCTACGGCTTCCGCGTCATGAATCGCGCGGAGATCACGAAGTATAAAGCGCTCTATCCTGAATCGGTCTATCTCAGCACCGTCATCAAGAATCTGGAGACTGCCGAACCGCTCACGGTTTCGAATCGCTAGCCGGCTGGGGTCTCGTTCCGGGGAGCGCACGCTTGCATCGTGCTGGTCGAGGCAATTCTGCCGAGACGAACTTTCGTCGGCGCGAGTCACCGCAAAGCAGGGCAATAGCCCGGCCTCAACGAGCGAAAAAGATTCGTCAACTAGTCGCCTCGCTCTGTATTCTGAAACTTCAATCCGGCACCTTCACGTGCACTCGTTGTTGCGCCCGCGGTGTGAGTGCAAGTGAAGGTTTGGACTTAAGAGAAAGCAGAAGGAGACGACAATGCCCGCCAAGCAACGTCCGCGGAAGCAGCCAAAATCCGCGCGCAAACGAGTCACGCGTGCAGCACCCGCTACGCGCAAGAAAAACGCGAAACCGACGATGTTCCCGCGCGAAAGCGGTCCGCGGAAATGGCTCTTCCCGATTCTCGAATCGGCCTACACCCGTCTCGCGCCGAGAGATCAAGCAGCTTCACCCGCCGCAGGTCTGCGTCCGCGGTCTGCCGGCGTGGCATCCGCTCGATCTTTCCACAGCAGCCTGCAACCCGGCGAGGGTGAAAATGTCTTCGCCAAGCCCAATCAGAATCTCTGGCTCGATCGGCTGCGTGAATACAAACAGCGCAAAGCCGCCAGTGCCATGGCCTTGCGTGGTCCGAGCCCCGCCGTTGGCGCCTTCATTCCGGGCGCAAAGAACTGGACGCCGCTCGGCCCGTCCGTCGTCCTAAACGGACAGGCACAAGGCTTCCCCGCCGTCGGCGGCCGAATTTCCGGGATCGCAGTCGCGCCCGGCGGGCAACTCATCTATGCCGCTTCCGCCAATGGCGGCGTCTTCCGCTCCGATGATGCCGGCCAGTCGTGGCGATCGCTCATGGACGCGTTTGATGTCGATCCGACGAACTTCGCCACCACCAGCCTCGCCTGCGGCGCTATCGCCATCGATGGCAGAGATCCGCGGCGCATCTATGTCGGCACCGGCGAAGGCGACACCTACGCCATCTTTGCGAATCGCATCCTGAACGCGCTCCCAGCCTATCGCGGCATCGGCCCGATTCGCAGCGACGATGGCGGGAACACCTGGGTCATCGAAGAAACCGACCCCGGGTCTCCCGGCCTCGCAGGGAAAGCCTTTTTCGCGCTCGCGGTCGATCCCTCCAATCGCGAAAACGTCGTTGCCGCCACCACCGACGGCCTCTACCAGCGCGTGCTGCAGCCAAACGGAAAGGCGGCGTGGCTCCGGCGACGCGCCGGTGTTCATTCAAGCGTGGTCGTAACCGCGAGTGGCGGCAGCACGCGCTTCTTCGCTGCGGAATGGGGCCGTGGCGTTTTCCAATCGGCGAACGGTCAAAACTGGTCGGCACTACCCGCGGATTTTCCCACCGCAAACGTGGGTCGCATTGCGCTGGCCGTGCAGGCTCCAAATCGAGCGCTCTGCTACGCCTTCGTCACGAATGTGAAGGGCGCTCTCGTCGGAATTTACCGGCGCGATAGCTCGGTCGGTTTCTGGAAAAAAATCGCGAGCCCGCCGGACGTCCTCCCGGAGGACAATGGCTCGAGTCAAGGCGACTACGATCTCGCGATCGCAGTCGATCCCGCCGACGCCAATCTGATCTATCTCGGCGGCAGTTACTTCAACGACCCGCAATTTTGGCCTGCGTCCGTCTGGCGTTGCCGCGTGCAGGCCGGCGGCACTGGTTTCAAGTTCGCCGCGAACGCTTCGATCGGCGTGCGCGCCCACGCCGATGTGCATGTGCTCATGCACGCCCCGGGCGATCCGAACGCGCTTTGGTGTGGCGGCGACGGTGGCGTTTTCCTGAACCGCGATCCGCGTAATTCCGCCAATTTCGGCAGCCGCAATAACGGCCTCGCCTGTCTTTGCCCGACCTTTTTTGCGCAGCATCCGACCGATCCGAACGTCCTCTTTTGCGGCCTGCAGGATAATGGCACGGCGCGCACCGCCGGCGGTTCGGTTTGGAAACACGTCAACGGCGGCGACGGCGGCTATTGCGTGATCAACTGGGCGGACCCGAAGCAGGTGCTCGTCTTTGCGAACGGCAGTATCTACCGCTCGACCAACGGTGGCTCGGATCATAACGCGTGGACGCGTCGTGACTTTCCCTGGGCCATGATGACGGAGCCGATCGTAGCCGCTCCCTACAACCCAGCGAACCTGGCCGAGGCGAAAATCGTGGCGCTGGCCTCCGCGCAACAGACCAGCTCCGGCATGCGGCGCGTAGTTTATCTCTCAAACGATTTTGGCGCCACCTGGGCCACAATCATCCCGATCCCGACTGCGGCCGGGCTTTATTCACTCACTCTGGCCTCGGCGACCCGCTTCTTTGTGGGGACGGCCGCTGGCGAAGTTTTTCGCGTCCAGCGTTCCGGCGCGACCTGGACGGCGACGCGCATCGATGACGCCGGGGCTGGTCCGCTCGGGCTGCGCGGCCTGATCTCCGACATCGCAATTGATTGGGCGGACGCCTCGCTCGCTTCCATCTATGTTTCCTTTGGGGGGCTCGGCGATGAGCGCCGTGTCTGGCATTTTGACGGCACCCGCTGGAAGTCGCGGAGCGGCCCGAGTGGAGCGACCATCGGCAACCTGCTCGATGTGGAGCACAACGCGCTCTGCGTTGATCCGATCGCTCCGAATCACGTCTACGTCGGCGCTGACATCGGCGTCTGGCATTCAGCCGATCGCGGCCAAAACTGGGAACCAATGCCAAATGGTCTACCCGACGCGCCGATCTTCGATCTGCAGATCCATCCGACCCGCCGCCTTCTCCGTGCGACAACTCACGGACGAGGTCTCTACGAATTCGCGCTCTGAGAAAGAGAAGAGCCGTCCCATCAACTGACGAGTGCGTCGTCTAACGGGAAGATCTCCGCGTAGACAAGCCGGCTGGGCAGTTGCACCGAACGGCCTTCCTGAACCGTGTAAGTGGAGGAGATGAACTCGTGCTCCTCGATGACCAGACGGAATTTTCCGGCGGCCGGATTCTCTTTGAATGTGACCGTGCCGGACCAGATCACAATGTCCGGATTGCCCGGCGTCCGTCCGTCGGCGAAGGCTGAGACTTTGGCGATTGCGGGTGCCACGTCCTTCCAGCTCAGGTCACCCCCGATTGTTTCGTCATGCTCCTGCACGCGAAGACGGATTCTGGTTGGGCGCGGGCAGAGGTGTTTCGGCAGGACCTCTGGTTGCACGATCGGCTTCGGCCCGCGCGGGGCGACACCGCTTACCGTCACCCGGAGGACGCGCGTGTGGTGCGGATCAACAGTGACCGTCGCGGAGCGATCGGGCGTGAGC
>JACCXA010000287.1 GCA_013697365.1 Chthoniobacterales bacterium | reverse complement strand
GGTCCAGACCGGTCAGTCGACGATCTCGAGACCCATCTGCCGTGCGGTGCCGGCGATAATCTTGAATCCGGCCTCGTCGTTCCGCGAATTCAGATCCTTGCCCTTGGTCTTCACGATGTCCATGACCTGCTTACGCGTCACTTTGCCGACCTTGTTTTTGTTCGGCTCTTTGGATCCAGCGGCGATGTTGGCGGCTTTTTTCAAAAGGATCGCAGCCGGTGGACTTTTGGTAATGAACGTGAACGATTTATCTTTAAAGACTGTGATCACGACCGGCAGAATATCACCGGCTTGCTTCTGGGTCGCGGCGTTAAATTCCTTGCAGAACGCCATGATGTTGACGCCACGGGGGCCGAGCGCCGTTCCGACGGGCGGCGCCGGGTTCGCCTGACCGGCAGGGATCTGCAGTTTGATGTGAGCGACGATTTCTTTGGCCATTTTTTTGAAAGATTTAAGTTTTAAGATTTAAGTGGCACCGCGCTTCGCCTAAAGCTCAAAGGTCCAAGCTTAAGCTGCTTTACCCGCGCTCAACCTGCCAGTACTCGAGCTCGACTGGAGTGGCACGCCCGAAGATCGTGACAGAGACGCGAAGCTTGCCGCGATCCGGATCAATCTCTTCGACAATACCGTTTTGATTCTGAAAAGGACCGTCCGCGACTTTCACCGTCTCGCCGACTTCGAAACTCACCTTTGGCTTTACCTTCTCTTCGCGCTCCCGCATTTGCGCGAGCATGTTATCGACCTCAGACTGCCGCATCGGGATGGGCTTGTCCTTTGTCCCGGCGAAACCGATCACGCCAGGGGTATCACGGATAAAATACCATGTGCGGCCAACGAGCTGGTTGTTCTCGTCAAGCAAATGCATGTTTGCGATGAGGTAGCCTGGGAAAAATTTGCGCGTGGTCTCGCTCTTCTTGCCCCGTTTGATCTCGGAGACACGTTCCGTGGGGACGAGGACCTCGAAAACGACATCGCTCATCTCCTCGGTCTTTACCCGTTTCGCGATATTGTCCCGGACCTTGTTCTCCTGTCCGGAGAGCACGTGCACGACATACCACTGATCCTTGGGAGCGAGGACAAAAGCCATATCAATTCAAGCGGGTAAAGAACTGGATGACGTTGACCAGGACAAAATCAAATAGCGCCACGTATCCCCCGAGGAGCAGCATCGCAATGATTACGACGATGGTGGAATCGGTCAGCTCTTTATAACGCTTCATCCCCTTCTCTTTTGGATCCCAGGGCCAGGAAGCTTTCTGCAGTTCCACCTTCACTTCGTTGAAGAAGTTTTTCGTTTTGGCGATCATGGGCGGGGAGGAAAAGGGGGAACATCCAACATCCAACGTCCAACGCCGAACGCCGAAGGACATCGTGAACCCGTATCCTCCACTTCGATGTTGGGCGTTGGATGTTCGTTGTTCGATGTTTTCATGGCGAAACAGGTCAGGAGGGACTCGAACCCCCAACCGACGGTTTTGGAGACCGCAACTCTACCAATTGAGCTACTGACCTAATACTCTCCCGCTGCCCCTTAATCTTCCTACTTTCTAAAGCTTCTCAAGAGAGAAGACCGAGGAGGAAGGCAAGCGGAAGATTGTTAGTCCAAAATATCACCCACGCGACCAGCGCCGACGGTCTTGCCGCCTTCGCGAATAGCAAAGCGAATCGTCTTCTCCAACGCGATCGGCGTAATCAACTCAACTTCCACGGACACGTTGTCGCCAGGCATGACCATTTCAACGCCTTCCGGCAATTTAACAGTCCCGGTCACATCGGTAGTGCGGAAATAGAACTGCGGACGATAATTCGTGAAAAACGGAGTGTGGCGACCGCCCTCTTCCTTACTGAGAACGTAGACCTCAGCCTTGAATTTCTTGTGCGGCTTGATGCTGCCCGGCTTCGCGATGACCTGGCCACGAAAGACGTCTTCCTTCTTCACGCCACGGAGGAGCAGACCGACGTTATCGCCCGCGCGAGCCTCGTCGAGAAGCTTGCGAAACATTTCGATATCGGTGCAGGTCGTCTTCGCGGTATCCGCGATGCCGACGATCTCAACTTCCTCCATCTTCTTGAGGATACCGCGCTCCACACGACCAGTCGCAACCGTGCCGCGGCCTTCAATGTTGAACACGTCTTCCACAGGCATCAGGAAAGGCTGATCGATCGGGCGCTCCGGGATCGGAATGTAGTCATCGACCGCGGTGATGAGGGCCAGGATCTGAGCTTCCTGATCGGCATCTCCATTAAGTGCTTTAAGCGCGCTTCCTTTCACGATTGGAATCGCGTCGCCGGGAAATTCGTACTGGGTCAGAAGGTCGCGCACTTCCATCTCCACCAGATCGAGAAGTTCAGGGTCATCCACCATGTCGACCTTGTTCATAAACACGACGACCGAGGGAACTCCCACCTGGCGTGCCAGCAGGATGTGCTCGCGGGTTTGCGGCATTGGACCATCAGCTGCCGAAACAACGAGGATGGCGCCATCCATTTGGGCCGCGCCCGTGATCATGTTCTTCACGTAATCGGCGTGGCCGGGGCAATCGACGTGCGCGTAGTGGCGCTTATCGCTCTGATACTCCACGTGAGCCGTCGAAATCGTGATGCCCCGCTCCTTCTCTTCCGGGGCGGCGTCGATCGAATCGTAGGCGCGAGCCTGGGCAAAGCCTTTCTTCGCCAGCACCGTGGTGATTGCGGCCGTTAATGTCGTCTTGCCATGATCGACGTGACCGATTGTGCCGACATTTACGTGCGGCTTATTCCGTTCGAATTTATCCTTAGCCATCTCTCGATTCTCCTTGTTTTTGAACTAACTAAAACTTCGTCTCTTTGTGGGTTGTTACTGCCGATCGCAAGCTCACCTGGAGCCCACAACCGGGATTGAACCGGTGACCTCGTCCTTACCAAGGACGTGCTCTACCAACTGAGCTATGTGGGCCGCGTTCCGTCATCTCGCTGCTTGTCGCATTCCCAGCGGAGCTGGCGACAAGCGGTTGCTCCTTGCCAAAGAGATAAAAGTCCCAAAGCCGCGTCAAACCTTACAATTTGGACGACTGTGGGACCGTTCGTTCCAGCAAAAAGCTTCGGCAACCTAACAGCCGGCCTTGGGGTGTCAAAGGCTTTGTTGCGGTCTAACTGGCTCCAATCGGCCTTTCTCGTCTGGGCCAAGAGTCGCCCAAAAAGCGTTTATATCTTTATCTCGGAGAGGGCGCCGATGCGCCGCTTGGGACCGCGGCGGGAGAAGCTCCACCCGCCGCTGGCTTGCGTGCTTCCACCGCTTTGATCCGACTCTCTGCATCGGCATCGCCCGGCTTCAGCTCGACAACCTTCCGGTAATCGGCGAGCGCCTTCTCGTTGTCGCCTGATTGACTGTAGGCATAACCGCGACGCCGATAGGCTTCAGCATCTTTTGGCGTCGCCTTGACCAGCTTGCTAAAATCTTCAATCGCTTTGTCGTACTGCTTCAGGCTGCGATAGGCGAAGCCGCGGCGTTCGAGGGCCTGAACGTCATCGGCCTTCTCATCCAGGACCTTGCTGTAGTCCTCAATCGCTTTCTCGAAATCGTTCTTCGAGATGTGGGCAAAAGCGCGGAAACGATAGCTGTCGATGTCGTCCTCATCATTCGAAATCGCCTCGTCCAGGTCCTCGATTGCCCCTTCGAAATTCTTTTGCGCCACCTTTAATTTGCCGCGTTCGCTGAAGCCCTCCGCTCTCTCCGGCTGCAGTTCAACGACCTTGGTAAAATCCTTTTCTGCTTCGGTCAGTTTCCCCGCCGCCTTGAGCGCTTTACCACGGTTGAGATAATGTTTCGTGTCTTGGGGATCAGCCTTGATTGCCTGGCTGAATTCCTCTGCTGCCTGATCGTACTTTTTCTGCTTCGCCAGCTCGATGCCCTTTCGCGTAGGCTCAACAGAATCGTCTTGAGCGGAGACCGGCAGGGTTGCCACGAAAAGTGCGAGTGACCCGAATAGAAGGAGAAGAGGTTTGGGGTAAGTCATCATAGTTCGAAGAAATCGGACGGTTCCACGGCTCGTATATTCGGCAGGCCCTGTTTGAATTTCTAATTATCCCGCACATCATCAGTCCCGCGTGTCACCGCTAACTTAGCGATCACGACGATGACAATAAAGAGAGCGAGGAGCGCCCCGAGCCCAATGAAGATATTCGTTCTCGTCATGAGCGTGGGCTTTGGTGTTGGCGCGGCTCTGACGGGCGCCGCCGTTGCCGCAACCGGTGCCGGAGCCAATCTTGCCTGCACGTAGCGGAGCCGATCCTGAGCGGTAAAATCGTCCGGACGGATCTGCACCGCCTTCTGCAAATCAGGGAGAGCTTCCTGCAGACGGTTCAGCGCCACGAATGCATCGGCGCGGCGATTTAGGCCAAGCGTGCTATTTGGGTTTTGTTCGAGTGCTTTATTGTAGTCATCCAGCGCGGCTTGATAATTTTTCTGATTGTAATAAGCGAGGCCGCGTCGCTCCAAAGTCGGCGGGTCATCGGCTTTTAATTCAAGCGCCTTATTTAAATCGGCCATCGCGGGCTCTAGCTGGTTTTGCGCGACCATGGTCGCCCCCCGTTCCGAGTAACCCTGGAAATCCTTCGGAGCCAACTCAATCGACTTAGTAAAATCCGTCACTGCGTCCGGAAATTTTTGCAGCGTCCGAAGGACCTTGCCGCGGTCCAGGTAGAGGCGAGCATCCTTCGGACTGATCTGAATCGCCTGGGTAAACGCTTCAATTGCCTGCTCGTGCGCCCCTTGCTGCGCCAACTGCACGCCTTTGTTGGCCAGATCTGAACTGCCGCCGCCGCTTTTCTTTGCCTGGGCGGAGGCTGTCGCCGCAAGGGCGAAGGTGAGAAGTGCTACGGGCGCGAGTGTGAGTGCTGATTTCTTAGCCATAAGTTTCGGTCTCCTCTGTCCCATCGTTTCTGAGCGAGTAATCGTTTGCAGGGTAGGAAATTAAACTGCTCTATCAAGCGCTGTGCACACACCCACGCCATCGACGCACGCTGACTTGGTGGATCAAAGCCGCACCGCGTTTTCGAAAGGCTACGCCGCTATTTTCGGCACGGTCCTCATCTGGTCCACGCCGTCGCTCTTCATGTTTTACCTGAACCGGTATTATGACCCATATTCGCAAAATTTTTACCGCTACTCGATCGCCTGCCTGGCGGTTTTGCCGTTTGCGTTTTTTTCGTTTGAACGCAACGGCGCGCGGCTCAACCGGAGTTTGTTTTTGGCTTGTTTCATCGTGGCGCTGCCAAATGTCGTCCATCAGCTCACCCAGGTAATGGCCTTGTTTTACATGGGGCCCGGCGTTTACGCCATTTTCATGCGCTCGACCGTGATCATGACAGCGGTTCTCGCGCTCATTTTTTTTCCGGAGGAACGCTGGATCATTCGCCAATGGCAATTTCAGCTCGGCACTCTGCTCGGAATGCTTGGGGCGATCGGTGTTTTGTGGTTTCAACCAAGTCGCGAAGCGGGCCACATTCCACTAGTCGGTCTTGCCACCGCCTTCGCCGCCGCCCTCTGCTGGGCACTTTACGGCGTCCTCGTGAAGCGTCCTTCCGCCGCGCTCGGCTCGGTGCGCAGCTTTGGAGTGATCAGCTTCATGACTTCCATCCTCCTTCTTCCGCTCACCCTCGCCTTCGGCGAGATCGCGACTCCGTTGCACGTCGGCTCAGACGTCAATCTCATCCTCGTTATCTCCGCCATCACCTGCATCAGCCTGGCGCACGTCCTTTACTACGTCGCCATCCGCGAACTCGGCGTCGCGCTCTCGCAAACCCTCCAGCTCCTCTGCCCGCTCTTTGCGCTCGCGTTGTC
>JACCXA010000138.1 GCA_013697365.1 Chthoniobacterales bacterium | reverse complement strand
CCTCGCCTTTCGAGACGGCGATCACGTTTATCTGCAATCCAAAGCAGGCCAGCCGCTCGCGCGTTATTTCCCGGATGTGGTCGCCGCGCTCGCACGGTTGAGTGCGGAATGCTTCGTCCTTGACGGTGAGCTAGCCATTCCGATCGGCAACGCTCTTTCCTTCGACGAATTGCAGCTGCGCCTCCATCCTGCCGCCAGTCGCGTGCAAAAGCTGGCCGCGGCGCATCCGGCCTTATTGATCGTGTTCGACCTTCTGGTGGGTGAGAACGGGGAATCGCTCCTCGCCCTTCCTTTGCATGAGCGACGAAATCGGTTGGAGAGATTCGCGAGCAAATATCTGCGCGCGCAGAGCTCCATCCGCTTGTCACCCGCCACGACGGATCTTGCCATGGCGACGAAGTGGTTCGAAAAGGTCGGCGGCGATCTTGATGGCGTCATCGCGAAGAAGATCGATGCGTCTTATGCTTCAGGTGAACGGACGGCGATGGTCAAAGTGAAGCAGATCAGGACGGTTGATTGCGTAGTCGGCGGCTTCCGCTACGCCACGGGAAAGCCTGTGCTTGGTTCCCTTCTCCTGGGTTTATACGATGGCGCCGGATTGCTGAATCACGTCGGATTCACTTCGGCCTTCAAGACGACGGAGCGCCCGGCGTTAACGAAAAGATTCGAAGCGCTCAAGAAAGCTCCCGGGTTTACGGGCGACGCTCCGGGCGGTCCGAGCCGTTGGAGCACGGAACGAAGCGCGGAGTGGGAGCCCGTGGATCCGACCGCAGTGGTGGAAGTGACCTACGATCACTTCACTGGTGGACGTTTCCGGCATGGGACGAAGATTGTCCGCTGGCGTCCGGACAAAGCGCCGCGGCAATGCACACTCGAGCAGGTGGAAGGCCGCGAAGGCAAATCGCTCGCGCTGCTCTAAGTGGCGCAAGTTCCAACTGGCACGTTCATGCGGCGCGCGAGTTGAAAAATAGCGCCACTATTCCGGGTTCAACTCGAAGTTGATATTCACGTCGTAGGGCCCGCCATTCCCGAGTCCTGCTGGCAACGGATCAACCTTTAAGACTCGCCCGGCGACCGACGTCACAGATTCATCGATCACCACATTCCCGGACGGCCGGACAATCGAGAACTGCGAGACTCGCCCGTCTCTCTCGATGCGCAGCCGGACAAGAACCGACATCTTCGCGCCGGAAGCCACGACGCTGGTTGGCTGGACCCATTCACTGAAGAAACGGTCGTGGAGCATGCTGCTATACCAGCCGAACTGCGACGCTCCGCCCGGGCCGCTACTATCGCCGCCGACCGCGGAGGGCGACCCGGAGCCCTTCGAGCTCGCGCCATTGCTGGAAGGCGCCGCGTTCACCGCCACCACCTTCTTTGCTTCAGCAGGCTTTTTGCCCGCCGGGGTCGCTGAAGATTTGGCGACAGGTGAAGCTTTCGCCGCCAGCGTCTGCCTGGGCGTAGCTTTTGGCGTGCTTTTCGCGGTGGGCTTTGGCGTGGCTTTAAGAGCGGCGTTGGGCGCTGGAGTAGGAAAAGGCGTCGCGGTTGCTGTCGGTAAAGGCATAGGTGTCGGCTCTTCGATGTCGCTTCTCACGGGCGGCACCGTTGGCGGCTCGGTTGGGAGCGGCTCTTCTGTAGCCGGCGCGGGATTAGGCTCTGGAACCTCAGGGATGACGGGCGTCGCGACGGAAGCGAGGGCACTGGTAGTTCCCTGACCTCCATCCATCCAGACAATATCCGTCGCTAACGGCTTTCTGGCGGTCCCACCCCAGCGTGTCAGTCCCAGAAGAACGATCGCGTGAGCCGCGCCGATCATTGTCACGTTTCGCCAGAAGCTCCAGTTCTGCGACATCGCTTAGGGCAACTCGGCTTTGGTGGCGATGCCCACTTTCGTGATCTGCGCGCGCTGCAGGATATCCATCAGCGTGATCAGCTTCTGGACCGGCAGTTCGCGATCGGGGCGGATAACCACGGCGACGTCAGGATTGGCGGCTTTCAGACTCACAAGGCGCGCGCTCAGTGTCGCGGCATCAACCGGCTCGTTGTTAAACTTCAGCGCTTCGTTGCGATCAATCGAGACCGTTTGCACCTTCGACGGATCGACCGCCGCGTTCGCCGCCCCGCTCGCAGGAATGGCGAGAGTGACGCTGTTCTCAAGCAGCGGCGTCGTAATGATAAAGATGATCAGAAGGACAAACGCGAGATCGAGCAACGGGGTGATGTTGATCTCGGAGAGGGTCGAGAGGCTGCTGCGTTGGGAGTAGCGCCTCATGCCTCAGCCCCTCCCCACTTCGATGTTCGATGTTCGATGTTCGATGTTGGTTGTTCGATGTTTCCCCTTCTCCGGAAAAAACAAACACCGCACATCGAACGCAGAAGGCGGCGTCATCGCCGGAACTCCTCCACGCGTCCGCCGTGGTCGACGTATTTGTGCTCGAACTCCGAGGCCAGTTCCGCCGCGAAGTTGTCCATCTCCACTACGCTGCCGCGGATGCTCGTAACGAGAAAGTTGTAGCCGAACATCGCCGGAATCGCGACGCAGAGAGACATCACGGTCGTGATCAAGGCCCCCGAGACTCCGGGCGCCATCGTGGCGAGGTTCGGCGAACCGGCGACCGCGACGTCGGTAAAGGTGTCCATCACGCCCCAGACCGTGCCGAGCAAGCCAAGGAAAGGCGAGCCGCTGACCGCGGTCGCGAGCAGGATCATCTGCGATTCCAATCCCAGAGCTGTCTCGCCCACAGAGCGTTCCATGGCCGCATTGACAGCTCCCATTTGCGCGGGCGTGATCTTCTCGGCGGAACTAAGGCGAGCGCGAAAGGTTTCGTCTACATCAGCTGAGCCTAACAAGTGGAAAGCCATCTCCTCGCAGCCGGCGCGATAGACATTGTAGAGCGGCGAACCCGGAAAGTGCGCGTTGCTTTCAAACAAGCGAAGCGGCTGCCGATCCTTTCGGAACGCTTT
This sequence comes from Chthoniobacterales bacterium, assembly GCA_013697365.1. GTDB lineage: Bacteria > Verrucomicrobiota > Verrucomicrobiia > Chthoniobacterales > UBA10450 > JACCTI01. The sequence continues at coordinate 1,445 of JACCXA010000138.1, read as the reverse complement.
CCGGAAATGCGCGCTTTGCTTCTGGGCGAAACGCACTACCCGCAGTTTCGTGATCATGACCGACCAGCTGAAAATGGAGACAATGAGAAGGGCCGCGAGGACCAGTTTCCCCGCGATCGTCGCATGTTCGAAAGCGAAAGTGAGACCGCCTGCGGCGAGAATGTTCAGGAAGAGCGTGGAGGCCAACTTACCGGAATGAATAGCGACATTCCGGTCTGACGGAAAGAAGGAGATTCAATTCTACTCAGCGTCTTTGCGGAAAAGTCGGCCGCAATTTCGCCGCTACGATGAAGGTGAAACCAATCGCGACGAGGAAGAACGAAAAGAACTGCCCGCGGGTAAACATCCCGATCATGGGCGAGTCCGGTTCGCGATAATTTTCGACCATGATCCGCAGAATGGCGTAAATAGAGAGGAACAACCCGGTGATGACGCCGTTTGGCTGGCGCATCCGCGTCCGCACGAACCAGAGAATCGCGAAGAGCAGAACCCCTTCGAGGAGCGCCTCGTACAGTTGCGACGGGTGACGCGGTGTCAGGACGCTGCGCAAGACGGCTTCCATTTGCGGCTGGGTCTTTGCCGCTTCGATGATCGTCTCGACCGAGTTTGTGGCCGGATCGATTTGCTGCGCTAACGAAATCGCCCGATCAGCCAGGGAGCCGTTCTCAGCTTCGAGCAATTCCTTGGGAAATTGCACCGCCCAAGCCGCGTCCGAGGCCCGGCCGTAGAGCTCGCCGTTGATGAAGTTTGCGCACCGTCCGAAGAACAATCCAATGGGCGCGGTTACGCAAAGGTTATCCCCGAGGTTTGTCCATCCGATCCCATGCTTGCGCGAATAATAGAGGGTGAACAAAACCAGGCCAATCATCCCGCCGTGCGCTGACATCCCGCCTTCCCAGATCTTCACGATCGAGAGCGGATCGCGCAGCATCTCCGGTTTGTAGAAGAATACGTAGCCAAGGCGGCCCCCCACCATGACGCCGAACAGGGCGGCCCAGGTAATGAAGTCGCTCACCTGCCGTTTCGGCAAATCTGCGTAGCCGCGCTGTGAGAGCCAGGTGAGCAGGGCGTAGCCGCAAAGAAACGCCAGCACGTAAGCCATCCCATACCAGCGCGGGCCGAACGTCTCCGTTACCCGGAAGATGAACGGATCGAGATTGTGCAGGTAATAAGCGAAGGCGTTCACAGGCGGAGGCGTTTTATCGCAGCAGAGCGGAACCGCGTCGAGCGGGCATTGCCATTGGAGTACGGCCGTCCCGGCTGCGCGGCGACTAGGCGTCTCGCCTGGTCGATCGCCGCAACAGCCGGCGAGACGCCCGCCGTCCGCACAGGCGGGACGCCTCTGCTCCTGCCGCTACCGAATGGCCTTTAACGTCTCGCGCAGAAACGGCGCGGTCTGGCTGATTCGATTTTTCGCGACCTCTTCGGGCGTGCCGGCCACTACG
>JACCXA010000127.1 GCA_013697365.1 Chthoniobacterales bacterium | reverse complement strand
GTTCACGGCCGTGAAACTGAGATTGGCCACGTTCACGTAAACCGGGGTGTGGGCGTCGTATTGGTCATCGGCATCCACGGGCCGCAACATCCGATTTGCGAGGCCAAAGATGGACTGATTCTTCCAGGAATTGCTGCGGCCCGGGCGTTGCGCGAGTCCCTTGTCGTCATACTTCAAGAGCATGCCCTCGGTCCAACGCCGCACATCATATCGCGCCTGTTCGAAACCGCGGAACGGCAGCGGCAGGATGAAAAGGAGGATGACGAGCATCAGGATCAAGGAAGCGGCCGCCAGCCAGTAACGGCGATAGAGCAGATAAACGATGGCGATGAACGGGAAGGCCTTGATCGCGGCGGCGAGCCCGATGAGCGAACCCGCGAGCACCTGTCGTTTTTGCTGCAAGGCGACAAAGGCGCCGAGGATCAAGGCCAGCAGCAAGACGCTTGGTTGTCCGAGATGAAAACAGCTCCAGATATAAACGGAGACCAGTGCGCTCGGGATTAAATAGACCAGCGGATGCTGCCGGCCCCAAGCACCCGCGGCGAGACGCACGGCGAGGATGATGCTCGCGATCCAGGCCACGATATTTACGAGCGTGAGCGTCACGACCACCCCGGTTTTTCCGAGCAGGCTAAGGGGCGCGAGCATGAGCGCCGCGCTCGGCGGATACATGAACGGAAATTTGGTGTTCCGTTTCGGGTAGATTTGCTCGCCGCGCAGGATCTGCTGGCCGGTGTCGTACCAGAGCTCGAAATCCTTGATGCTTTTGCCGGGAAGCAATGCGTTCGCAATCGTGACCCCGCTATAGACCAGCAGGACGAGCACGAAGAGCCAGAGCATGGCGCGAAAGGCCGCGTTGTGGCGCGTGAGACTTGTAGGGGAAGCTGTTCGCTTCCCTTCGCTCTCTCCGAGGTGCGACGTTGGATTCACGTGAGACTAGGGAAGCTGGCAGCTTCCCCTACACCACCAACGCTGTGCGATGACCGCTGCTGATGCCATTGCGTGCTCTGTTCGTAAGCGTAGGCGATCTGAAGTAGCCGGGCTTCATCCAGCGCTTTTCCCAGTAAGTGCAGGCCGACCGGCAACCGCTCGCCTCCCGCGGAGTGCCCGAACCCGCACGGCAGACTGATCCCACAGATGCCAGTGAGGTTGGCCGGAATGGTAAAGATATCCGCCAGGTACATCTGCAACGGATCTGCCTGCCGTCCGCCCATCTTCCAGGCGGGCACCGGCGAAGTGGGCGAGACGACCGCATCCACCTGCTCGAAGGCGCGGGCAAAGTCCCGCCTGATTAGTTCGCGGATTTTCAAGGCCCGCGCGTAGTAGGCGTCGTAATAGCCGGAGCTCAGCACGTAGGTTCCGAGGATGATCCGGCGCTTCACTTCCGGGCCGAACCCTTCCGCGCGCGTCCGTTGGTAGTGATCGAGCAGACTCTGCGGCCTCTCGGCGCGGTGGCCATAACGAACGCCATCGAAACGCGCCAGGTTTGCGGAAGCTTCCGCGGTGGCGAGGACGTAATAGACGGCCACGGTGTAATCGGTGTGCGGCAGCGAGACCTCGACGATCTCTGCGCCTAACGAGGCCAAATGATCGATCGCAACTGCAACCACGTTCTTGACTTCGGAATCGATTCCCTGGCCGGCGTGCTCCTTCACCACTCCCAGTCGCAAGCCACGTATGTCCCGGCCAAGCAGCGCGGCGTAGTCCGGCACGGCTTCTTTCAGGGAGGTAGAATCCTGCGCATCGGAGCCTGCGAGAACGTTTAAGAGGAGCGCCGCATCGCGGACGTTCTTTGTCATCGGACCTACCTGATCGAGCGAGGAGGCGAACGCCGTGACGCCAAAGCGAGAAACGCGCCCGTAGGTTGGCTTGAGACCGACTATGCCAGTGAGCGAAGCTGGCTGACGGACGGATCCTCCGGTGTCGCTGCCGAGAGCTGCAAATGCCTCATCCGCGGCCACGGCTGCCGCGGAGCCGCCGCTCGAACCACCAGCCACGCGGGAGAGATCCCATGGATTAGCTGTCGTCCGGACGCTCGAATTCTCCGTAGACGATCCCATCGCGAACTCGTCCAGATTGGTTTTCCCAAACGGAATTGCGCCCGCGTCTTTCAATCTCCGGATCACGGTCGCGTCGTAGGTAGAACGGTAATCGCGCAGGATGCGAGACCCGCAGGTGCAGGGCTGGCCCGCGACGTTGATGTTATCCTTGATCGCCACCGGCACGCCGCCTAACGGAAGGTTCACATCGGCAACTTCGGCAAGTTTGAGCGCGCCCTCCAAGTCGACCGAAAGATATGCGCCCATAGCCGGGTCGATCTCCGCGATGCGCTCGTGGAGCGCGCTCAACACTTCTGGCGCTGAAACTTCGCGCTGCCGCAGCAAGAGCTGCAGCTCGGCGACGTTGAGCGCCGGCAGACTGCTCGCGGTCATTCCACGACTTTCGTGACGATGAAAAGACCGTTCGCTTGTCGGGGCGCGTTGCTCAGCGCCTCTTCCGGCGTGAACCAGGCGCGCGCTTCGTCCTCCCGAAAAACATCGAACATCGGCACGGCATGCGCCGCCGTTTCGACTTCGCTGACGTCTACTTCGCGGAGCTTATCCGCGTATTGCAAAATGTGGCCGAGCTGCTCCTGGAAGAGCTGCGCTTCTTCCTCCGTTAACTTTAGGCGCGCGAGTTTGGCCACGTAGGTCACGTCCAATTTCTGGTCAGCCATCAGGGCGACGGCTCAGAATTGGAAGCGACTCATCAGCCAGATCACGGCCGCGACCAGCGCGACTACCAGCACGAGAAAAACAAGCCGCCCCTCGCGCCTTTCTTTGCGCAACGAGACGCGCCGTCCGCTGTAGGCCCCGCCGTCGCCGAAGCGTTTATCCTGCAGCGCGATCGAAACATCGAGCCGGTTGCGACCTTCGCTCGCGCGCGTCATGATTTCCTCGCGCTCGCGCCGATGTGTCTCTTCCGCGACGCGCGGCGCCTCGGCGATCATGCGCTCCAGTTGCTGCATCTTGTCGCGCAGCTCGTTCTCGCGCCGGGCGAGTTCGTCCTGTTTCTCGTTCAGCGGCGTCGCGGCTTTGGACGGTCTGCGGCGCATGCGATGTCAACGCCCTTGGGAGGCCAGCCAGAAAAAGATCGCGAGCGCGATGAGCCCGAAAACAATCAGCGGCAGGGTGAATGCCAAACCGATCTGCATCCACTGCATGAAGCCGTTGCCGCTTCCGAGGGAAACATCGGCCGCCACTTCAGGGAGCGCGACCTCCGACATCTCGTCGCCACCAGCCGCGGAAAGCCGGCTCCGTTGCTGACTGAATTCGGCGCGCGCGTCGTCCACCGTACTGAGCGAGCGGCTCAGTTCCTTGTGCAAATCAGCAGGATTCCAGCTCTTTGGATCGATGGTTTCGAGCAACGTGAGATGCTGCTCGAAGCTTTCGCGCGTGGCACGAATCTGCTCGAGTTTCTTCTGCGAATCATACGCCTCCCGCTCCAGGACCACGAGCGAGCGCGTTAGCTTGTCCGTCATCTCGGTGCGCCCGCGTTCCAACTCTTCCTGGCGGCGGCTGAGCTCTTCTAGCTCGCGCTTTTGTTTCTCGATTTGTTCCTGCTGGCGCTTGAGCGAGATCAGTTGCTCCTGCGCTTTTTGAACCTGCGAATCGAGGTGCTCGGTCGAGTTTGCCTCCTCTTCATTTAATTCCAGCATCTGTTCAACGGGTCGGACTCTTTCTTGCATGACAAAGTTTCTTAGGAGCCGTCCGCAACCAGACGCATCGGTCGGCGGCCCGTGCAGGGATATAAGACTTCCACCTTGGAAATTCCAGAACTTGTTCTATGAAATTTCAGTGCGCACGAAGATTGAGGGAAGGTGTAGGCAGAAGCCACGCCGCCGACTATTCCGCCTCCTCAAGAAGTGCTTCCCAGAGATCGCAGACCTCGCCGTAGCGACCGCCGGTCAGATGCTTCAACTCGGAGTAATGCGAGTCGATGTTTGGACGTTGAAAGGGTTTCGGGCCGTGGAAGTGGATGATCTTCGCGGTCCCGTAATCGTCCCAGTACGGCTTCCAGTTTAGCTCGGGAGGGAGGACGTCCCAGAGCGGATCGTTCTTTGCGGAACGATAGAAATTGCGATAGGCGCCCTGGTCCCAGCTCATGCCCGGCAGCGCGGCGATATTCTGGCGCAGGTAATCGCGAAAGAGCGCATCCTGCGCGCGCATCTCCGGCAGGTGCATCCACATCACGCCGGTGTTCATTTCATCCGGGCGCGCCGCGTTTGCTTCGGCCGCCACCGAAAAAAACTTTGGCTGGAGCGGCCGGAGTCCCCCGACCACCTCCTTCCGGAAAATCACATCGCAATCCGTGTAGAGGACGCGGTCGTCGAGTCCGAAGCGCGCCTGTAAGGCGGGCAATTCGACCCGCAGGAAGACTCCGCGCGTGGCCCGGAGA
>JACCXA010000105.1 GCA_013697365.1 Chthoniobacterales bacterium | reverse complement strand
CTGCAGTCCCTTCAACCACGCAAGCTGGGAGCTTGCGCTCCATTATGATCCAAGATCTCCGCCTCGCCTTTCGCAGCCTCATCGGCACACCTGGCTTCACCCTTGTCGCCGTCATCACCGTCGCCCTCGCGATCGCAGCCAACACCGCGGTCTTCAGTCTCGTTAATGCGCTTCTGATCCGCCCGTTGCCCTTCAAGGCACCGCAAGATCTCGTTCTCTTGTTCGAGAAGTTCACCGCGCAGGGACTCGATCAAATTCCCGTCTCCGCGCCCGAGTATCTCGATTACGAAAAGCAGGTCCGCAGCTATGACGGGATCGCGGCCTTTAACTTCGCAAACTTCAACCTGACCGGTGGCGACATGCCCGAGCGCATCCAGGGCGCGGTCGTTACGCCGAGCTTGTTCCCGCTCCTCGGTGTTCAGCCCATCAAAGGCCGCGTCTTCAACGAATCCGAGTTCGGCGAAGGCAATGATGGCGTCGTCGTGATTAGCGAGCGGCTCTGGCGGCGGCGTTTCAATTCCGATCCGCACGTGGTCGGCACGCAGCTCTCGATCAATGGCCGCAGCTTCAATGTCGTCGGCATCATGCCGGCGCAGTTCGAATTTCCGTTGCCACTCTTCGGGGTGCAGGGCGGGACGTTCGCCGAACGTGCGGATATCTGGAAGCCGATCGCGTTCACGAAGAACGAGCTCGAATCGCGCGGGTCGCGCAGCTACGGCGTGATCGGACGGCTGAAACCGGGCGTAACCTTCGCACAGGCGCAGGCCGAGATTCAGACCATCGTCGCCAACTTGATCCCGCAGTATCCGGATAACTACGAGCCTGCCACCAAGTTCGGCGCCTCGCTCTATCCAATGCAAGACCTGGTCGTGGGCGGCATGCGCAACGCGCTCATGATCCTGATCGGCGCCGTCTGCGTCGTGCTCCTGATCGCCTGCGCCAATCTCACGACCATGCTCCTGGCGCGCGCCGGCGCGCGGGAACGAGAGTTTGCGATCCGCGTCGCCCTCGGTGCCAGCCGGATGCAACTGCTGCGGCAAATGCTGACGGAAAGCGTGTTGCTGGCGCTGGTCGGTGGCTTCGCGGGCGTGCTTCTAGCGGTCTGGGGGCTCGATCTGTTAAGCGCGGTCGGCGCGCAAACCGTACCGCGGATCGCGGAAGTGAACATCGATCTGCGTGTGCTTCTGGTCACGCTCGCGGTGGCGGTGGGAACAGGCATCATCTTCGGACTCATTCCCGCGCTCGCGAGCGGAAAGCCCGAATTGACCGAGGCATTAAAAGAAGGAGGGCGCGGCTCGACCAGCGGCCTGCGTCGCAACCGTCTGCGCAATGCGCTCGTCATCACGGAAGTCGCGCTCGCGCTCGTCCTTCTCGTCGGCGCGGCCTTACTCATGAAGAGCTTTGTGCGGCTGCAGAATGTCGACCCCGGTTTCAACCCGAAAAATGTTTTGACGATGGAAGTGGCCCTGCCGCTGCTGAAATATCCGCGCGGCAAACCGGTGGCCGATTTGTTCGCGGAAGCGACACGTCGCGTGAAAACTCTGCCTGGGGTCGAAGCCGTGGCCTTCACCTCCATCCTCCCGCTTAGCGGGACGAACAGCGACAGCTCCTTCGCGATCGAAGGGCGCGATCCGAATGCGGAGAAGATTTATCCGGACGAGGAGATTCGCAGTATCACGCCGGAGTATTTTCAAGCGCTGAAAGTGCCGCTCTTGCAGGGGCGTTTCTTTAACGAAGGCGATCAGTTCGATGGGCCGGGCGTCATCATGGTCAACAATGCCTTTGCGAAAAAGTGGTTTCCGAATCAGGAGGCGGTTGGCAAACGCATCACTTTCAGCGATGTGCGCAAACCGGATATAAAATGGCTCACGATCGTTGGCCTCGTCGGCGATATGCGCCATCGCGGCCTCGAACAAGATGTGAAGCCGGAATTCTATCTGGCGCACAACCAAACCCCCTATCGCGGCATGATCCTAACGGTGCGGAGTGCGCAGGATCCGCGTTCGCTCACCTCTGCGATCCGGCGCGAGATTAGTGCGCTCGAACCAGATTTACCGGCGGCAAACGTGCGCACCCTGGAGCAAGTTGCGTCCGATTCGATCGCGCCGCGGCGACTGTCGGTCGTGCTCATTGGTGTCTTTGCCGCGGTCGCGCTGGTGCTCGCGTCGGTCGGCATCTACGGCGTCATGTCGTTCCTCGTCGTGCAACGCACGCATGAGATCGGCGTCCGCATGGCCCTGGGCGCGCAACGGCGCGATGTGTTCGCGCTCGTGCTCGGACGCGCCGCACGGTTGGTGGTGATCGGCACTGCAGTTGGTCTGCTGCTCGCCGTCTTCAGCACGCGCGCTCTC
>JACCXA010000087.1 GCA_013697365.1 Chthoniobacterales bacterium | reverse complement strand
GTAGGTGCACCCGGTTCCGTGCGTATGCACCCCTTTCGAGAACGGCGCGGTAAACTCCCGGACAACGTCGCCCACAAAAAGCAAATCGATCGCTTCGTCACCCCCGAGATGGCCACCTTTCAGAAGGATGGGAACGGAGTATTTCTCGGCAAGGCGTTTTCCGGCCATGCGCATCGCTGGCAAATTCGGAATTTCCGCGCCGAGCAAAGTGGCAGCTTCATCCAGGTTTGGTGTCAGGACGGCAGCTAACGGAAACAACTCGCGCTCATAAATCTCGATCGCTTCTCGGTGGAGCAACAGGTCGCCGCTGGTCGCGACCATGACAGGATCGATGACGAGCGGTAGACCGCGTAGCCGGGTTCGCAGACATCGGGCCACCTGCGTCACGATCCCTCCCGAATAAAGCAACCCGGTCTTGATTGCGGCGATCGGGAAACTATTGAGGAGTAACGTGACCTGCTCCTCCACCAGAGTCGGTTCAACGGCCTGGATGCGTTGCACTTTTCCGGGCGTCTCAGCCACCACGCAGGTGATGGCGGTCAGTCCGTAAACCCTGAACGCGCCGAATGTCTTTAGATCCGCCTGCGCGCCCGCTCCCGCGCTGCTGTCAGAACCGGCGATGGTCAGCGCGACCGCCACCTCGCCTTGCCCTGCCATGTATCCGACGCCTGGCGTCCGGTCGGCTGATCAGGCGGCCCCGCCGTCCGGACCAATCGCTTCCACGGGGCAGCCTTCCATCGCTTCTTTGCACAGCCCCTCCTCGTCGGGAGTCGTCGGCTGCTTGTAAACGAAGGAATGACCGCCGTCGTCGTTGCGCTTGAAATTCGCCGGTGCGGTCTCGCGGCACAGATCGCAATCGATGCACTGATCGTCGACGTAGAATTGTCCTTCTACGTTCTCTGGATATTTGTTCGCTACGTCAGCCATTTGTCTCCTCAAAAATCGAAGTGGAAGGTTAGGGGGAATCGCATCTGGCGCAAAGAATTTCTAATCTAGTCCAAGGTGAGTTCTTTGTCGAAAGCACAAGGCGGACCGTGAGCACGGACTACCGGCCGTTGCGGGGCAGGAGCGCGTCGAGCGACCCGCTTTGTGCGCGCATCAAGGCTTCTCCGATCAGGACCGCGTCCACGCCGCAGGCTTTGACGCGCGCAAGATCCTCCGCGCTCTTGATGCCACTTTCACTGACAAGAATCACGCCGGCCGGGACCTCCTCACTGAGCTTTTCAGTCACGCTCAGATCCACCTCAAACGTCGCGAGGTTGCGATTGTTGATTCCGATGATCTGGGCATCCGCTCCGAGCGCGCGATCCAGCTCTGCCAGAGTGTGCACTTCGACGAGTACATCGAGCTGGTAGGTCGCCGCCGCGGTTAGGAGCTGTTCCAACTCGGATTGCTCGAGCGCGGCCACGATCAGCAGGATGGCATCAGCGCCGGCAGCGCTCGCTTGCGCAATCTGCACTTCATCGAGAATGAAATCCTTTCGGAGCAGCGGCGTAGCCGGGATCGCTTTCCGGATCGCCGTCAGATAGTCGATGTGACCTTGGAAAAATTGTTCATCGGTCAAGACCGAGATCGCTTCGGCTCCGGCGCGCGCGTAATTTTCCGCAATTTCCACCGGATAGAACGACTCGGCGATCACGCCGGCTGAAGGCGAAGCTTTCTTGACCTCGGCAATCAGCGCCATCTTGCCGGCGTCGCTGCGATGCAGGGCGGCGGCGAATCCGCGGAAGTCGTTCCGGAGCAGCGCCGCTTTGCGCAGCTCAGCGTGGCGCGGGCACAGCTCTTCGATCTCGCGTCGCTTTACCTGCAGTATTTCGTCCAATCTGCTCATCGCTGCGGGGACTGTAGCGTCGATTGCCTGGAACGGAATCTCTGCGGCTGTTCCGATATGTCGCGAGACCGGGCTGGAAGCCCGTGAGCCGGGATAGGCAAGATGCCAGTCTTCCGTTCCTGGGATCGCGCGTATTTGTTTGCGATGGAAGGTGCGAAAGATGCGACAAGTGCGCGACGGACGGCGATCCGCAATTGGTATAGCCATCTTCTCCGGGAGTGGACGGTGGAAAGCCGGCGTCCCATGTTTCCGGCTTTCGCAACGCCGCATCCGGCCTCGTGGGATGACGGCCGCCTAACCACATCATGGCTCGGACACTCCACTGTCCTTATTAATTTCTACGGCTTTTGGATCATCTCGGATCCAGCGCTGTTCCCGCGCGTCGGCATCCGTCTGCCGG
>JACCXA010000084.1 GCA_013697365.1 Chthoniobacterales bacterium | reverse complement strand
CCTTTGCGATCCTCGAGGCGCACATTCCGCAGCTCTTTGCCGGCAAACGCAACGAAGATCAGGTCCGCGTCTGGGTGCCTGGGTGCGCAAGCGGGGAGGAGGCTTACTCGATCGGAATGCTGCTCTGCGAGCACGCGAAGCGCCTGCAGAATCCTCCTGCGATCCAGGTTTTCGCTTCGGACATCGATGACCAGGCGGTGGCTGAGGCACGCGATGGCCTGTATCCACCTACAATTGAAGCAGACGTTTCACCGGAACGGCTCCGCCACTTCTTCGGCAAGGAAAACGGGCGCTATCGCATCCGAAAAGACCTGCGCCAAAAAATTCTCTTCGCGTCGCACAACTTGCTGAAGGACGCGCCCTTCTCGCGTCTCGATCTGGTCTGCTGCCGGAATCTTCTCATTTATCTGAATGCCAAAGCGCAGGAGCAGGTCTTCGATATTTTCCATTTTTCGCTTCGCTCGGGCGGTCTGCTTTTTATCGGCGGTTCGGAGACCGAGAGCAGCGCCACTACGCTCTTTTCGCCGGTGGACGCGAAGCATCGGCTTTATGTCCGCCGTTCCGTGCCGCGCCCGAGCTGGAAAGTGCCTCTCATACCAATTCGCTCCGCGGATTTGAAGCCGCCGCGGAGACTCCAGGCGCGACCGCGCGCGCTCCCGCCTTTGATAACGGATGGCGTGCAAGAGATTGAATCCGAAACGCTGAATTCATTCCATTCCCGGCAGGAGCGACGTGAGGTGCTTTTCGGCGAGCTGCACCTCAGACTTCTCGAACAGTATGGGCCACCCTCGATCGTGGTAAATGAGCAGCACGACATTGTGCACCTTTCCGAACACGCTGGGCGCTACCTCCAGTTTGCCGCCGGGGAGCCGACCGCAAATGTAACAAAAGTCGCCCACCCGGCGCTCCGGGTCGAGCTGCGCACAGCTCTCTTCCGGGCGGCGCAAGAAAAAGCGAGCATCAAGACCGCGGCTCAGACGATCGAGATTGAGGGGACGCCTGAAGTCATCAGTCTTGTTGTTCAGCCGATGCACGGGGGCGATGCGGCCCGCGGGTTTTATCTGGTGCTTTTCGAGAATCAAAACGACGCCCTTCGGTGGCCCCCGCCCACCGCGCTGGCTGAGACCGGCGCGCGCGAGCTGGCCGATGACACTCAGTTCTTGAAAGAGCAACTCGACATCACCGTCGAACAATACGAAGCGGCGAATCAGGAGCTGCGCGCTTCCAACGAAGAGCTGCAGGCCGTGAACGTGGAGATGCGTTCCGCGACCGAAGAGTTGGAGACGAGCAAAGAGGAACTCCAATCGGTAAACGAAGAGCTGCTCACCGTGAATCACGAGCTGAAGAGCAGCATCGAGGAATCGAGCCGCACGAACGCGGATCTGACCAACCTGATGGCTTCGACCGATATCGGGACCATCTTCCTCGACAGGCAATTGCGCATCCAGCGATTCACCCCGAGCGCTCAGGAAATTTTCAACCTGATCCCGGCCGATTTGGGACGGCCACTTTCCGATATAACCCACAAGCTCGCATACGAAGGCTTGATCGCGGACGCGGAGGAGGTGCTCAAAAATCTGGCGACCGTCGAACGCGAGGTACGGGTCGGCGACGAAAGCTGGTATCTTACCCGAGTTGCACCCTACCGCACGGCAAAGGACCGCATCGCGGGCGTGGTCGCGACGTTTATCGATATCACGCGGCGGAAGCGCGCCGAGCTGGAGCTGCACGCCATTTCAAAGCGGTCGGAAAACCAACTGCACAAGTTCGAAACCGTCATGACGGCGGTGCCGGATTTTATTTATCATTTCGATCTCGAGGGACGCTTTACTTATGTGAATCAATCGCTCCTCGATCTCTGGCAGAAGACCTCCGAGGAGGCGGTCGGCAAAAACTTCCATGAGCTGGATTATCCGCCGGAACTCGCTGTCAGGTTGGAACGCCAGGTCCAGGAGGTGATCGAGACCCGTCGACCGCTGAAGGATGAAACACCGTACACGAGCGCGCTCGGTGCGCGTCAGTACGAATACATTTTCTTCCCTCTCTTGGCGGAAGACGGCCGCGTCGAAGCAGTCGCGGGCGTGACGCGCGACATCTCGGAGCGGAGGGAGGCGGAACGGGCGCTGCGTGAAAGCGAGGCTCTTTTCCGGGCGATGTTTGAACAGGCCAACGTCGGAATCGTGCAAATCAGCGAGGAAGGCCGAATCATGGCGGCTAATCCGGGCGCTTGTGCCATTGGCGGTTACACGGAAAAAGAGCTGCTGGGAAGGACCGCGGCTGACCTGACGCATCCCGATGATTTGGCACGAGAGGAGAAGCTGACGCGCAAGCTCCTGGCGGGAGAGATTCGCGAGTTCACGATCGAGAAGCGCTACCTGCGAAAGGACGGCAGCACCGTGTGGGCGAACAT
>JACCXA010000080.1 GCA_013697365.1 Chthoniobacterales bacterium | reverse complement strand
TCTCGGAAAAAGTTGACCTCGCCGCGACGGCTCCGCTTTTGTGTGCGGGCATCACGACGTACTCACCGCTGCGGCATTGGAAAGTGACGAAAGGTCAAAAGGTCGGAGTCGTCGGACTCGGAGGTCTGGGTCACATGGCGGTGAAATTCGCGCATACCTTTGGCGCGCAGGTTGTCCTTTTTACTACCTCGCCGGGGAAGACAGAAGATGCGAAGCGGCTCGGCGCTGATGAGGTCGTCATTTCGAAGGACGAGGACGAAATGAAGAAGCACTCCAATAGTTTCGACTTCATTCTCGACACCGTTTCCGCCAGGCACCCGCTCGACGACTATCTCGCTCTGCTGAACCGTGACGGCACGATGTGCATGGTCGGTGCCTCGCCGGATCCTTGCCCGTCGATGTTTTCAGCTTGATCGGCCGGCGTGGTCAGCTCGGGGGCTCGCTCATTGGCGGAATCAAAGAAACGCAGGAGATGCTCGACTTTTGCGCGGAGCATGGGATCACGTCCGACATCGAGATTATTCGAATGGATCAGATCAACGAAGCCTACGAGCGCATGCTGAAAAGCGACGTGAAGTATCGCTTTGTCATCGACATGGCGTCCCTGAGTTAGACGTTATCGGGCACTTAGATCTCGCCGGTAAGATACGTTACGGCGTAGCCGCCGATGCGGACGCGCTCTTTTCCGTTTTCGCAGAAAAGCTCGCCCCCGCGCCGGGAGAGCTGGCGCGCGAAAAGCGTCTGCTTTCCGAGCCGCTCAGCCCAGAACGGAATCAGATAGCAATGCGTCGAGCCGGTCACCGAGTCTTCGTCAATCCCATGCTTTGGCACGAAGAAGCGCGAGACGAAGTCGCAATCGTCACCGGGGGCACTGACGATCACTCCCTCGGTAGGCAGAGCCTTGAGCTTGGTAATGTCTGGTTTCAGAGCGCGGATTTCGGCCGGGCTGCGAAAGATGGCGAGGTAACCGCGCGCTTCGTGAAGCTCGAGTGGCTCCGCGCCAAGCGCAGCGCTCAATTGAGAGGTCACCTCACAAGGCTCCGTCTCACGCGCCGGAAAATCGAGCACCAGGCGGTCGCCCTCAGGCACGACACCCAGCTCCCCGGCGCGCGGCGAATGAAAAAGCAACGCCGCGCCCTTCGCTCCTCGATGCCGGAAGAGCACGTGGGCGGAGGCGAGCGTCGCATGGCCGCACAGGTCGATTTCATTCGTCGGTGTGAACCAGCGTAATTCATGCAACCCATCGCGAGCCACGAGGAAGGCTGTCTCCGCGAGATTGTTCTCTGTTGCGATCGATTGCAGGAGCGCGTCCGGCAACCATCTGTCGAGCAGGCAGACTCCCGCGGGATTACCGGCAAACGGACGCGACGCAAAGGCCGCGACTTCGAAGTATGGGATCTTCATTGGCGCATCAACTTCACGCGAACCGTTCGCATTGTCATCCGGAGCGAAGCACAGAGAAGTCGAAGGATCTCCCGCCTGGAATGGCGTCCCCGATATCAAGAGCGCCTCGACGTAGACGCGCACGCGAACACGCGAGAGATCCCTCGGGCAGCTCCTTAAGCGACTGTGGATGCGCTCTTGTACGACGCGAAACTAATGATTGACCGTCGCGCCTCTGGCAGCGTTCCCTCGCGCATGTTCAAGCGTGTGCTGAAATGGTTCTTCGCGATCGTCGCTCTCCTCCTGCTCGTTCTCGCCGTCTTCGCCGTGAACGCGATTTGGTTTCGCCCGTGGAGCCTGAATGTCTTCTACGAGAAGATCTTCGTGGAAGTCCTCTTCGATGAACCGGAATTGCTCTCCTCGTTAGGCTTGGTCGAGCAATTCGGGATCACCGGGCATAACGGCCGGCTGAGCGACGAATCCCCCGCGCAGCAGCAAAAGCAGGCGGAGCGCACCCGGAAAAACCTGGCAGACTTGCGCGCCTATTCGCTTGACCGCCAGAGCGCTTCGCAACGGCTTTCCACAAGCGTGCTGGACTGGTTCGTCGAGCGGCAGGTCGAGGGCGAGAAATACCAGTGGCACAATTATCCGGTCAACCAGCTCTTCGGCGTGCAGAACCAATTCCCGTCGTTCATGGCGAATACGCATCGCCTCCTCGCGCCGCGCGACTGCGAATATTACCTGCAACGTCTCGGTGCCCTGCCTCTCAAGTTCGACCAGGTGCTCGAAGGTCTGCGACTTCGGGAGCAGAAAGGAATCACGCCGCCGCGGTTCGTCGTTGAGAAGGTGCTGAAGGAGATGACGGATTTCGTTGGGCAAAAGCCTGCGGAGAATATCCTGGCCTCTTCGTTCAAGACGCGCGCCGCGAAGATCGGCAAATTGAATGATGAGGAGCGCGGCGATCTGCAGGCGCGTGTGGAGACGGAGATCGGCACCAGGGTTTACCCCGCCTACCAGAAGCTAATCGAGTATTTTTCCGACCTCCTACCCCAAACGACGACTGACGATGGCGTCTGGAAACTGCCGGACGGCGAAGCGTTTTACGCCCACCAGCTTCATCAAAACACAACCACCACGCTGAATCCGAATGAGATCCATGCGCTCGGTCTTTCCGAGGTGGCGCGGATTGAAGCGGAGATGCGCGCGATTCTGGATGCGAACGGCTTCGCCGGACAGCCGATCGGAGCTGCCTTGGACGCGCTCGGGAAGGACGAGCGCTTTTTGTTTCCGAACGACGATGCCGGGCGCGCCGCGGCGCTGGCGGAATACACGCGTCTGATCGACCAGGCGCTCGATCGCTCCACGCAGCTCTTCGCCACCATTCCGAAGGCAAAAGTCGAAGTGCGCCGCGTGCCGGAATTCAAGCAAGCGACCGGCCCCGGCGCGTACTATGAAGCTCCGGCGCTGGACGGCACGAGGCCAGGCGTGTTCTTCGCGAACCTGCGCGACATGGCAGAAATCGCAAAATGGGGCATGCCGACGCTGGCGTATCACGAAGGGGTGCCCGGGCATCATTTCCAGCTCGCAACTGCGCAGGAGCTGAAGGGACTGCCGCAATTCCGCAAGCTGATTCCTTTCACCGCTTATGCGGAAGGCTGGGCCCTCTACACGGAATGGCTCGCTAAGAATGCGGGCTGGTATGAAGGCGATCCGTTCGGTGATCTCGGTCGCTTACAAGGCGAGATGTTCCGCGCCGTCCGCCTTGTTGTGGACACCGGTATTCACGCTCAGCGCTGGACGCGTGAACAAGCGATTGCTTTCATGCTGGAGAAGACCGGCATGGGTGAGAAGGACGTCACCTCCGAGATCGAGCGCTACATCGTTTCGCCGGGCCAGGCCTGCGCCTACAAAGTCGGGATGTTGAAGATCCGTGAGCTGCGTGCGCGCAGCGAGCAGGAGCTAGGAGCAAAGTTCGATCAGCGGGAGTTTCACGACGTCGTGCTGAAGAATGGTGCGCTCCCGCTGGAGATTCTGGAGCGACAAGTGAACGAATATATCCAGAGGAAAAAAGTTTGAGGCGCTTCCAGCCGCGCCTGACGGCGTTCTACTTTTTTGTGAAAACCTCCGCACCCGTCCATGATTCGTGCGGCGGTTCCTTTTCGTACTCGAGCGTGCGATCGAGATACATCTTCGCGAGATAGTCGTCGGGATAGAATTCGAGAAAGCGCGCAAAAAGCATCTTCCCAGCCGTGAATTCGCGCGCGAGAAATTTTGCGATTCCTTCTTCGTACGATTCGAGCCACTTTAAGAATTCCGCGTCGTAGGGCTCGCCTTTCGCGCAGAGGAGCGTTGAAACGCTTACCGGCACCGTCTTTCCCTTCACCTGCACCCGCGCAACGCTGCGCAATTGAAATTCATCGCGGATTAGCTTAGCCGCTGCCTCTCCGACGAGAAGGTCCACCCCATAGGTGCGCGTGAGCGCTTCGAGCCGGGAAGCGAGATTCACTGCGTCCCCTATGACGGTGAGATCGGCCCTATCACCCGAACCAATGTTCCCCGCCAGAGCTTCGCCCGAATTTATGCCGACGCCCATGCCGAGAGTCATCCTGCTTTCGCCACGCCAGCCTTCATTCAATTCCTTCAAGGCGCGGCGCATGCCCAGCGCGGCGCGGGCACAGGCTTTCGCATCGGTCACGGGCCCCTGACTCTGCACGTTACCCCACACCGCCATGATCGCGTCGCCGATGAATTTATCGAGGGTGCCGTTGTTTTCGAAAACGACGCCCACCATTTTGCTGAGATATTCATTCAGTTGCCTGACAAGCTCTTCCGGATCGGCCCGCTCGCTCAAGGTAGT
Organism: Chthoniobacterales bacterium; assembly: GCA_013697365.1. GTDB lineage: Bacteria > Verrucomicrobiota > Verrucomicrobiia > Chthoniobacterales > UBA10450 > JACCTI01. The sequence continues at coordinate 7,250 of JACCXA010000080.1, read as the reverse complement.
AAAGCCAATCAGGTCGGTAAAAAGGACAGTCACCGGGATGCGCGCGCCCTTCATCGTGCTGTAGAAACTCGTGGGATTATCGAGGATGTCTTTGACGAGATTTTTCGAGACGTAGCGCTCGAGCGTCCGCCGCGTGCGCAGCTTCTCGATGCGCTCGAGAATGTAGTCCAGGCCCAACGAAGAGGCTCCGCTTCCCACAAAAGCGACCAGCACTGGGACGGCGAGTAAGAAAAATCCCCATTGATCGTAGAGCAGACGCGCAATGACCAGATAGCCGAGTGTGATCCCGACCAGCGCGACCAGGGAAAGGATCGGCCGGCGCAGGAAAGCGATGATCACCCAGGCCAAAAATCCGGCGCCGCCCAGCAGCGTGTAAGCCAGCGCCGGCCGGGTGTAGCTTAGAAATTCGTGCGCCAGCGCGGCGGCCAGTGCATGCAGGTGTAACGCTGGGCCGTAGGTGCTCGGGCCAAGCGGCGTGCTGACAACGTCATGCATGACCGTGGCAGACGCGCCCACCATCACGATCTTGTCTTTGAAAAAGGCGCCCCCGCCGTAGTTCGCCTCCCACACCGGGTCGGAAAAAACCTCCCAAAGATTCCGAGGCTGATAGGCGTCCGCACCGCCAAATCGGATTGGATAAAGCTCCAGCGCGGGCGGCACATCGCCGGGTCGTCCGAGTTTCGACATGATCCGCGCCGCGAGTGATTCGAAAACAGGCGATCCCGGGTAGGGCGCTTGCTTCGCGAGCTGCCGTTCCGAGACCAGATAGCGCGCTGCGCGGACTACGCCATCGTTCAGATCAGGCCAAAAATTTACCAACCCGACGCGGTCGTCGCCTTCTGAAGGTGGAGGAATCAGGGTCGCGTTAGGACCGACGATCGCGCCACTGCTTTCGTCGAAGTTTGCGCCGATGACCACGCGATCACGATACTTCTCCAAACTAGCTGCGAACATCGGATCGCCATCATTCGGAGGACTGAAGATCATATCGAACATCACGAGGCGCGCGCCGGACGCGAAGACCTTATCGAGGAACAAGGCCCAGAGTTCGCGCGACCAGGGATAGGGTCTCTCCGTGAGCAGTTCCAAGGCGCGGCTCCCGGCGATCTCCTCAGCGCCCACGGCATCGAGGTGCAATGATTGCTGATCGATTCCGACGAAGACGAAGTCCTCGCGCGCGGGAGTCTTGCGTCCCTCGCGCCGCAGCAAATCCTGAAAACTCTGCTCCCCTTCCCAAATCGCTACGATAAAGGGCAGCTCTGGAAACGTAACGGCCGTCGCGACAGCCAGGGTCCAAACAGCACAGATCAGCGCGAGCGCGAGCCGCCGGTGCCGTGCGATCCAATTCACGGCGCGAGTCTAGGATTCGTGCGGCAGGCGGCCAATCCTAATTTCCGCAGTTGTCATTTGAGCGGGGTTGCTTACTTTCCCCGCCCTGACGCAGCGATGCGTCCCCTGGGATCTGCACACCTGGCGGCGCTTATTGCCCGCCTACTCAGCGAATGAGGTCGCGTAGATCATACTTAAGAACAATTCGCTGAACGAGGAGCTCCGGAGTGATCCGGGGTAAAACAAAATGCCAAGAGCAACAAACGCCCCCGCCAGCCGGGAGCGACGCAAACGCGTGGTGGATGCCGCGCGCGGTTATCGCGGTCGCCGTTCCAAACTGTTCCGCTACGCGAAAGACGCGACGATGAAGGCCAAGTACTGGGCCTATCGCGACCGCAAAACGCGCAAACGCACGTTCCGGTATCTTTGGATCCAGCGTTTGAACGCCGCCGTTCGCGCGCAAGGCCTCACTTACAGCCGTTTCGCAGAAGGTCTCAAGGCCGCGAATATCGGCCTCGATCGCAAAGTTCTTTCCGACCTCGCGATCACCGATGAAGCGGCTTTCACAGGCATCGTCGGGCAGGTAAAAACGGCCCTCGAAAACAAGAGGAAGTCGAAGGACGCGGCCTAAGCTGTCTCGTCCTGTAGCGGCGAGCTGTGATCGCCGAATGCCTGGAGCGCGGTTGCCTCGGCCGGCGATATAGACCACCGCGACAGCCTTCGGTACCGGCATACTTTGCCGGTTAGTACGGTTTCAATGCCGACTCCGCTTTCGCTGCTGATGGCGGAGCGGCGAATGCGTTCATGACGACGCTCGCGACTGCGGTCGCATTGTTTGTCCGGCCGAGAGAGGTTTTGGCCAAATATTTCCTAGGTAGCAACACCTCCAGCGGCAGAAAACTCCCGTGGGAGCGCGAGCGAATTGCTCGAGATCGAGCGGCTGCCGACCATCCGAGAGCGCCAGTCAAGCGATCCCTTTTACGACTGAGTTGTTTCCATTTTTATCGGATGGAGAAACGGCATTGCGGCGCGGAGTTTCGCCCCAACTCCTTCAATGCGGTGCTTCGCTTCTTGCGCCCGCGCCGCGTGAAAGTTCACTCGCCCACTTGCATTTTCCGAGATCCAGTTCGCCGCGAAAGAGCCGTCCTGAATTTCTCTGAGAATTTGCTTCATTTCCGCGCGAGTCGCGTCGGTCACAATGCGCGGTCCGGCCGTATAGGCGCCTTGTTCCGCGGTGTCGGAGATAGCGTGGTACATATAATCGAGCCCTCCGCGATGCATGAGATCGACGATGAGCTTCAACTCATGGAGACACTCGAAGTACGCGACTTCAGGCTGGTATCCGGCGTCGACCAAAGTATCGAAACCCGCCTTTACGAGAGCGCTGGCGCCGCCGCAGAGAACCGCTTGTTCGCCGAAGAGATCCGTCTCGGTTTCCTCCGTGAAAGTCGTCTCGAAAACACCGGCACGCGTGCAGCCAATGCCCTTCGCATACGAAAGAGCCAGCGCGTGCGCTTTCCCCGTCACGTCCTGATGGACTGCGAGCAATGCCGTGACGCCCCCGCCCGCAATGAAAAGTTCCTGAGACGCTGCCCCGGCGCCTTGGGGGCGATCATTGATACGTCGATCTCCGGCACCGGAACAATCGTCCCAAAGCGAATATTGAAACCGTGCGCGAACATGATCGTTTTGCCGGCGCGGAGCGCAGGTTTCACATCCCGCTCGTAAACCTCCGGGGCCGAAGTATCGGGGGTCAAAATCATGATAACGTCGGCCCAGGCAGCCACGTCTGCGACCGGCTGGACCATCAGGCCGTCACCCTCGACCTTGGCGCGCGATTTACTGGCCGCCGGCAAACCAACGCGGACCTCCACGCCCGAGTCATTCAGATTCAAGGCATGCGCATGCCCCTGTGAGCCGTAGCCAATGATCGCAACTTTTTCGCCTTGGATGAGCGCAAGGTCCGCATCGCTCTCGAAAAATGTTTTTGCCATAAAGGTGTTCTTCGGCCCGACTCAGACAGCTAACAAGTCACAAGACAGTATCCCGTTAGGGGAAATCATGGGGGTGGTAAAGCCCGCCAAGGGAGCACGAGCGAAGAGAAGACAAATCGCGGATTTCGAGGCAGAGTCGGCGCAAGATGAATCGACCACGCGTAATCGCGGAGTTCAAAAATATTCGCGTCCTGCCGAGCGGCTACCAAGTAACGCTGGTTCGCGCCGGGATCGAGTTTAGTAAACACTTCGCCGGGCACTCCGAGCAGAGTCATCGCGCGGCCGTCCGCTTTCGCGATCAAGCGCTGCGGGAGTTGCCGCCAAAGCGGCTTAACAATATTCCGCGGCGCGTCCTGGCAGCCGCGGGCCTTACCAAAGCGATGGTGGGCGTTTTTCGCCATCCCGAACGTGCCATGTATCAGGTTGGATATCGGGACGAAGAAGGGCGGCAACGAAATCGCGCCTTTACCTGGAACGCGAAGAGAAGCGAAGAAGAAGCTTTCTCGAACGCAGTGGCCTTTCGTAAAAAGATGGTTCGGTTGGCCTTGGGCCCATCTCGCCGCCGGCCCGGAACCACGTTCCCTTCGCAGAACTGGTCACGTCGAAAAAATAAAGGAGGGATTCGGCGTGACTGATCCGCACTCTACGCACCTTGAAAACGGCGAGGGTGGACCTCCTGCAAGGCCGGCATCCGATGATCGATGGAAGTTTCTCCGCGATGTTATGGTCTTTCAGGTCAAACTGCTGGTCGATAATTTGCGGGATTTCGCTCTGGTGCCGGTCTCGTTAGGCGCGGCCCTGGTGGACCTGGTTTTCAAGGGTGAACGCGAAGGGTCGCTTTTCTACAAAGTGCTCCAGTGGGGCGCGGAGAGTGAGAAGATCATTGATGTCTATAGCGCGCTCGAGCCGCGCGCGGCCGGGACAGCGGCCGGCGCGCCGCACTTCACGATTGACGCCGCCGTCGAGCGGCTTCAGCGGGTGGTGGTGCGCGAATGGGAAAAGGGCGGAACGGCGGCGTCAGTGAAAGCTGCCATGGACCGCGCTATGGATCAGTTGCACCACGAGACAAGCGGAACCCGCGCTAAAGCGACGGGCCTCGTCGCGCGCGCGGCGGACAAATTGCGCGGTGACTCGCCGGAGCGCAGCAAAATGGAAGGGTAACCGGATCCGGTTCGTTAAAGGCGAAGGGCCTATGGCAACCGCATCAGAAGGTACGACTGAGATTCCCCCCGAGGGGACCGCATCCGACGATAACTTCAGGAAAAAATAAAACCCGCCGCCTGTCTTTATAGCCGTTCTCGTGGCGGCCGTTATCGGAAGGGTTGCTTTGGGCGGCCCCTGACAGCGGGCCACGAGATATCAGATCGGCTTTATGGCGATCGGCGTTGGTTTTCTTGTGGTCTTTCGGTTCGACTTGGGAATGGTCGCGACGTTTTTTCGGTGTGATCAGGGGGCACTGGCCTTGCTTGTGTGCCTGATCGGAAACTTTCTCTCCATGGGCGGCTTTTTCGCGAAGAACGAACAAGTGAGCCTGACGTCGGCCTTCTCCGCGGTGAATACGCCAACGTAACCGCAGCTGATGATTTCGAGCTTTGATCCAATTGGACCTTTTGTTCTACGGCATCGCAGTTTACGAGGGATACCGCTTTTCGTTTCGGCCCCTGCGCCCCCGCCGCCGAGACGTAGGACGAGCTACGGCGTTTGATATCCAAGAGCGCGCGCCACAACGCTCTCCGCTCTGCGCGGATCAGCTTGAAAAGTGACGTAGCCTTCCCGCCGGCCATGTTTTGGCACCTGAGCGATGATAAACTCCGCCCGCTCTTCTTTTCCAGCACCCTTCAACACGACTTCGACCTGTACGCTCTCCGCGGTTTGATCGCCATGATTGTGCACGCTGACTGGGACGCGAAATTGCGCACCATCCCCCTGCGTTTCCCCCAGCTCAAATTCGATCCTCGGTGGAGCATCGCCAGAGGTTGCGGCATGGCGCGTCAAATACCCGAGAACGCTTGCGACCAGAACGAAGCCCAAGGCAAAGCAACACCACTCCAGCCAATTTTTCTTCGGCGCTTTCATTGTAACAAGAGACGACCGGCGGAAGCACCCAGCGCTCCGGCTACGCCGAGGATGATTATCTGACCAACGCAGGTGATGAGCGGTTCGCCATCGAAACGGCCGAAGAACCAAAGAATCATGCTCGAGGCAACAAGGGCAGTCGAATACGCAAGCAAGGTGTGGCCGAGCACGGACGGCCAACCTCCCGGCGCGACCGATTGCTTCGCGCCGCGGAACTCGCTGAAGAAAAGAATCAGTCCACTGGACGCGAGCGAAAACAGAGCCAAACCCAACAAGCGCCAGGAGTCGATCGAGTGCGCGATAACCATTATTTCCTCTGTAGGAGCGACGTTCGCGGCAAAAAGCATCGCACCGCAAAATCCGATCACGAGCTGGCCACCGAAGTGAGGCGCGCCGTCGCCCCCCACCATTCCAAGACCTTGATCCTGCTTATCTGACTCCCCTCCCCCTCCGAGTTGCGCGGTCCCGACCGAGACGCCAATCGCAACCGTCATGGCTTCCATCACGACTTTGCCCAGAATCTCGCTTGCGGTCATGTCCGCCGCGATGCGCCCGAGCAGGAAAAGCATGAACGCCGCGAGGAGTAACCCAAGCCCCATCTCTTCGATTGAGTCGATCGCTACTTCGAGCCAGGTCGCATCGTGGCGCATGCCGGCGAAGCGGTTGTAGCCCAGGAGCAAAGTGAAGGTCGCGAAGACGTAGACGATCAGACGTTCCGGTTGAATAGTGAATCCAGCCCACCAGACTTCCATGGTATACAGCAGAGGCAGGCTGAACATGAGCCCGCCGGCAATGCCGCGGGCATATTCGCGCAATGATTCATGGATCGAACGCTCGGGCGTCGAGGCGATGGAGCGGGCCGGCACAGGAAGCCAAACATCAAAGCACCGCGCGTCTGAGACCAGCCCTAATTTTCCTCCCCTTTCCCGGTCGGTGCGCTCGAAGGCGAGGCAGTAGAAACATCTACGATGCCAATCGAGACCCGCCCCGTTCAGAGAGCGAAATCTAATCCGCCTCCCGAATGTCCCCGACGTGCCCGTAGCACAGGCATCTTGCCTATGTGGCCGGCGGGCGTCTCGCCTGCCGTGTCTGATTCAACAGGCGAGACGCCTTTTGTCCCCACCGCCGGGACGGCCGTGCTACGCCGGCGCTGTCGGGATCACCGTCCGCTGCGACTTTGGCTTGCCAGGCTCCTCTGTCGCTCAATCCTCAACAATCAACCCGCTCCCAATGCCCCATCCGCCCGGGGCTCGTTTGCAGATGAAGATGTCGAAGGTCGCGCTGCCCGGCGGCCCGACCACGCCACTACCGGAATACGGGCTCCGCGGCGCAATTTTGGAAAACGCGGGCGGCGATGTTTACGTTAAGATGACGGGGCCCGAAACCGTCGTGAAAGCTGCGACCCCGGCCTTCAAAGAGATGGTCAGGGATGCCGCGCACCCTCCGGGCCGTTAAGATGCAGCGTTTCTCACGCCGTGAATCCCCGATCAATGGTCAGGCTCGCGCCCGTAATGTAACCCGCCTCCGTGATCAGCCGTCCGCCTCGAACTTATCGCTTCAATTCCCTTCCGAATGAAGCAGCGCTCGCATCACGTCTGCCTTAGGTGGAGGATCGGCGAACAGGCGGCGAATAGTATAGCCGTCCTTTTCGATCAGCATCGCCACCACGAGGTGATAGCCTCTGTAGAGACCGCTCCTTGCATAATCGAGTCGCGGATCGCCTTCCTGGAGCAAGCGCCGGTTCCCCTCGAAATCGAAAGAGCCGGCCTTAGCCACGAAGTCGGCATAGCCCTCGATCAACCACTTCGGATAGCGAAATCTCATTAGCCTCCCGAATGTGCGAGACTGCAT
>JACCXA010000079.1 GCA_013697365.1 Chthoniobacterales bacterium | reverse complement strand
ATCGAGAGAAACGGTCTAACGAGGACTTCGAGCCTGAGCGGCGCATAGTTTTGCGCTGGCCAAGCGATCCGCCTTTGAGCTACACCGCACCCTATGAAACGCACCTTGCTCCTTTTCGTTTTACTGGCCTCTACCGCGCTCGCGCAGACCAGGATTGATCTTCAATCGAATGATAACCTTCAGGTAATCCTCGAGCGGCAAATCGGCCAACCGGTTGAGCTACGGCTAAAGTCCGGCGAAAAAATCGCCGGCAAGCTGGAGAAGCAGAACGAAAAGTTTGTCCATCTCACTTCGCTGACTGGAGCGGAATTTTTCGACGCCCTCGTCAGCGCGGACGAAATCGCCGCGATCGTTGTCCGGGCGAGGACGAAGTAGCTCTCAGGGCAACTGGAGCACGCGGTAGAAACGCCGGGGCTGATCGACTGCGCCCGCGTCCCTCACGGCGACTGTTCCGCCATTCCCGGCAATTGATCGGAGAGCAGCGTCCACAAGCCCGGGCCAAGCTCGACACTTTGTTCGACGCGGTAGCGTTGTGCGAGTGCGCTTTGGGAACTCACGATCATGTCGCAACCTTCGCGGGCAACCGAGACGCCAACCGTAACGGCCACTACGACCGCATCGTAGGCTACACCGTGCGTTCCGTCGGTCGCGCTAAATAAGAGAGTGTAAAGACCCGGCGCACTGAAACTCACAGCGGTAGCCAGTGCACGGGAATTTGAGAAGCTCACGGTTCCCGGACCGGAATATTGTTTCCACTCGATCGCAGCTGCTCCGCTCGGATCGTGTTTTGATGCGCTGAAAATCGCGGTCGCGGGATGTTGCACGGTTTGGTCCGGACCCGCCTGAACGGTTGGGCACCAGAACGTAATTCATCTCGTAAAACGGTCGCAGCTTCTGTCGCGCCGAGGCCAGGTCCGCTTTGATGCGCGCAATCATCCCCGTGGAATTGGACAAGAGCGGCCGCGTGCTGATGTCCTCGTTTCCATGCGTTCTCGACCGGCATGATTTGCACGGCCGAGACAACCAAATCCGCCGCTGTGGTATTGAAGAGCGTGGGCGTGGTCGCAACCAGCTCCGCCCCAAAATGCGGCCTTCGTGATTGATCCGCTCGGCCAAGGCCGGCAATGCCAACACGAAACAAAAGAAGGCGAGCGCAATGCGCGCAGCTGCTTGTTTCATCCTCCCCCTTCGCAGCAGAGGCTGATCCGTGCGGTGCGAATTCCTCCCCGCTATGTCCCACTCTTGCCGCGAGCGACTAAAGCGAAGATCGCGGTGGTTTTCTGTTTTCCTTTCACGAGCACTTCGCCCAGCGGCCGTGTCTCGTAACTGTCGCGGGCAGCCGCGAGGGTCCCTGCACCGACGATGATCCGGGTTCCATACTCTGAATTCTTTGTCAGTCCCTCGAGGCGGGAGGCCAGATTCACGCCGTCTCCGATCACAGTGTAGTTCAAGCGTGCCTGCGAGCCCATATTGCCGGCAATCACCACGTCTGTATTGATTCCGATACCCATCTCGAACGTCGGCTGCCCTTTGTCGCGCCATTTGCGATTCAGTTCGTCCAACGCCTCGGACATTTTGAGCGCCGCGCAGAGTGCCGCGTCCGCGTCGCGCGGACTGCTGATCGGCGCGCCAAAGAGCGCCATGATCGCGTCGCCGACATATTTATCCACGACTCCCCCATGGCGTTCGATGATCTCGCTCATTTGGGTGAAGCAAAGGTTGAGCGTCTCCAGCATTTCCGCCGGGCCGAGGCGCTCGCAAATCCCGGTGAAATTCCGGATGTCGGAAAAAAGGATCGTCACTTCGCGCTCCTCGCCTCCGAGGGTGAGTTCCTTGCCCATTAGCTCGGCCGCGATGGCAGGCGAAACGACTTTACCCAGGAGTGAGCGCACGCGGTCCCTCTCCGCGAGACCATGTGACATATTGTTGAAGGCGGTCGCCAAGGTTCCGATCTCGTCGCGCTGCCGCGTGATCACACGATGCGCGTAATCACCCTCCTCGATTTTCTTCGCGCCTTGCGCCAGGGCGCGCACAGGTCCGGAAACGGTCCGCGCCATCCAGAGGCTCAGCGATATGGAGACGACTAATCCGGCGACTGCCAGGAGAAGGAGAGTTTTCTCGAGGCGAAGATAGGGCGCCAACTGTCTGGCCAGGGAGCGTTGGAGAACCACCACCGCGTCGCCGCCTCCATCGGTGGAAAGCTTCAGCAGATAACTGACAAATCGGTCGCCGGCGAGGATGAGGTCACCTGCCTGGCCGGGTTTCGGTTGCTGCTTCTGCAAGGAGGCACGGAGGTCCTCGCGCCGCGTCTGGTTGTTGAAGGTCGATGCGATGACGCGCTCGCCGTCGGCCAGCGCGAAGAAGGAGATCTCGAGGTCCGCATAGCTTTTGAATTCGCGCGCGAAATCGTCCGTGATGCGAAATCCCACCGTGATCCACGCTTTCGGGTCGGGCGCGCGCAGTGCGGTCGCAACCATCGCGTAAAGTTGCCCATCGAGAAAAACGAAGGCCTGGGATTGCAGCGTTTCGCTTGCCTCCGCCCGCGCGATCAAAGCCGGAAAGGGAAAAGGAATTTCGGCCCGCTTAAGATCCAGCGTATCGAAGAGCAGCGTTCCCTCCAGCGAGACGAGCTGGACCACGTCCGCCTCGATTCTTTGCGCGAGATTGCTCAGCGCCGAAAGCGTGGTCGGCCGGTCACCTTCGTTCACCGCCTCTTTGAAACCGAAGTCTTCCGCCAGAATCCCCGCGGCCTCCGTCATCTGCCGCTCCCGTTGTCGAATCAAACGCTCGAAGATCACCGCGCCGGTCTCCAGGTTCGCTTTGATCTGAGCGAGCGCGTTTCGCCGGTTCGCGTTCTGCACCACGAAGTAAGTGGCGCACTGGAGCAAGGTGAGGAGAGCAACCAGAAAGAACAGGAGACGTCCGCGAAAACTGCGGAAGCGAAAGCTCAGCGGTAACCCTCCGGATTCAGCGACGGCGCCTTCTTGATCCGGAAGTCGGGCTTTAGATCCAGGGCGAAGCTGACTTCCTTATTCTCCGCTCCCCCCAGGTCGATCGTTTGCGCCAGCTGGCCGGACGTCGCCTTCATCCGTGGTTGCCAGACCTCCAGTTTGTAGGACCCGGCTGGCAAGCCCATTAGCGTAACGCGACCATCCGCGCGCGTGATCTGGAAATGCGGTGTCCCCAGCACCGCCACGTAGGCCAGCATCCAATCATGAATGTTGCATCCCAGTGTGACGACGCCGGGTTGCTCAAAGACCACGGGCTCCGCCGGGATGCCCGCATAGAGCGGAAGCTCGAACTTCTTTGCGGGTGAAAAAGAGTAAACGTGGTGACGGATGTTGTCCTTGTTTGGAAACCTGACCGCCGTGCCGGCCTCGATCGCACTCACGTAGGGAACGAATTGCTGGTTCTGTTGGTCGATGACGGCCGACTGCGCCTTGCTTTTTTGTTTGTCACCAACGAGCGGTTCCGCGTAAACCACGGCATCCAGCACCGGAACGCCTTTGCTGTCTTTCACAGTGACGACGAAACTTCCGGCGTGCGCCAGGACAGGGCCGCAGAGACTAGCGGCCAACGCGATGACGAGCGCTCTTTTCATTTAAAACGAGAGCGCGACGGCTAACTCCGCCAGATGATTGGTGTAGCGCAAAGACTCGCGCGCCGTGTGCTGCCATTCATAGCTCAACTGCAATGCGGCAAAATTGCCTAGCGCCTGGCTGATTGCCACCGAACTGCTGTGGGTGGAAGCCGCCAGGCGATAGGCGATATAGGGCGTGTCGAAGGTATCGATCGGACCAAAATCTTTGGAAATTTTCACGATGTCCGGTCGCGGAGGAACCGCATAGGAGTTTACGTCGCCGTGACGAAATTTGTAGCCCACGGCGATCTGCATCGATGATGTGATCGCAAGCGTCCCGCGCAGAGACGCGGCGTGAGCTTCCTGATCGAAACGGACATCGCGGGCGGCGAAGTGCTCATACTCATAGGCGGCTTCCAGGGCGAACCGTTCCGTAAGGCGCAGTCCGCCGCGAATCCCCGGGCGGACCTCCCACCCACTGCGCCTCGCTTCCGCGAAGTCCGCATAGGACGCCTTGGTTTCCGCCCGAATCCAGGGCGCGTTTTTCCCGAGCCCGAAACGATAGCGAAGATTTGCGCCCAGGCCGGGTCTGAGATTATTCAGACCGTCGTAGGTCGCCCAGACATGGCTTTCCACTTCAGCAAAGACGCCCAGCCTTACGTCGTCGGTGAGCTGAATCCCCTGCCCCGCTGTGATTACGGTGCGCCACGCTGCGTCATCCAGGACATCCTCGGAACGATTTGAACGGGAGACATTGCTGTCGTAAAGGCCGCCGCTGCGAAGATCGAAGACCCAGTTCCCGCGCGCCGGCAACGTCGGTAGCAGCGTGACGGCGACGAGCAGGAGAAGAAATTTTCCCGCGGAGACTGACCCCGCCACCCGTTCTGGCTGCGTCTTTACACAATGTTTCAAGTTGCGCGCTTCAGACTGTTGGCGCGCGCCCGGCGCAGTCAATCACCGAGTGAACTGCCAGGCAGACCCGCCCAGAGAAAACCGGGACCTACTGACCGCGCGCGCGACTGTAGGCTTCCATCGCCTTCGGCATCAGCGACTCGAGCTGCTGGATGCGCGTGCCGTGTGATGGATGGGTCGAAAGAAACTCCGGCGGCCCGGCCCGGCCTGCCTGGTCCATCCGCTTCCAAAAATTCAGGCTTTCGCGCGGGTCATAGCCGGCGCGTGCCATATACATGAGGCCGATCTCGTCCGCCTCCGTTTCGTGCTTCCTTCCGAACGGCATCAAAACGCCGAACTGCGCTCCGGCCCCAAGCGCACCCATCACGGCGCGTTGCTGCCCGTATTCCATGTCGGAAAGCGAGACAGCCACGCCCATCATGGCAGTTTGCGTCAGGTTCTGCTGCAGCACACGCTGCGCTCCGTGCCGCGAGGTCGCATGCGCCATCTCGTGGCCCATGACCGTGGCCAGTGCGGCATCATTCTGCGCCACCGGAAGGATCCCGGTGTAAACCACGATCTTACCTCCCGGAAGACAGAAGGCGTTTACCTTGTTGTCATCGATGAGCGAGACCTGCCACTCGTAGCTCTGCCCCGCTTCTCCGGTCGCTTTGGCGAGTCGACTAGCCACTGTTTTTACCACGTCGAATTCCGGTCCGGAATCGATCGTACGTGATTGCGCCAGGACCTGCCGGAAAGTTTGAAAACCGAGCGCAGCTTCCTGTTGCACCGACATTCCAACGTGGCTTTTTCGGCCCGTCTCGGGATTAACAAACTTCTCCGAACCGAAATACTGCCAGGCAAAGATCAAGCCGGCGATCGCGATTGGAATCCACTTAATGTTGCCGCGTCTCATCCGAAAAGAATCGGATGTGCCTGTGATGTTGGCGGCTCGCGCTTCCACGTTTCTCCGGTCAGACAGTTTCTGAAGCTAGCCCCTGTAAAACTGCGGAGTTCGCGAGGAAGGGCGTCGCACGCGGATTTGAACGAAGGCTGCAGGAGCGGGCAGTACGATTTATACCGCGGTTCGCTTTCGGACGCGGGTTCCGGTTAGGCTTCGACCATGCAGCGTATTCTTTTCTTCGCCCTTTTTTCCTTTGCCCTGGTCCAGGGCCACGAGGCTCAGTCGACTATCTACCTCGTCCGCCACGCCGAGAAGGCCCAGGACGCGAGTCAAAACGCGAAAGATCCCGCGCTCTCGGAAGCCGGGCGAGCGCGGGCCGAAGCGCTCGCCGCTGTTCTGAAAGACGCGAAGATCCAATCCGTTTACGCGACAGAATTTCAACGCACCCAGCAGACGGCGGGACCGGTTGCACGCCTCGCGGGAAGGGAAGTCAGCATCGTCCCGGCGGCTGAGACGCCGACACTCCTCGCGAAAATGAAAATAGCCGACGGCAACATCCTGGTTGTCGGGCATTCGAATACCCTCCCGGAGATCATCAAACTCCTCGGCGTTCGTGATCCCATTACCCTGGAGGAAACAGAATACGATAATCTCTTCGTTTTGAGCTGCGGTTCGCCGCCAGAATTGCTCCGGCTGCACTACGCGGGCGGCGTGCGGTAAACCAACGCGCTGCGGTAGTCCGCCCTGTCAAACACTGCCGCAATCTTCCGCTTGTTGACAGCTGCCGCCGCGTGTCGTTAGGCTGCGGCAGTTCCGGTTCACCGCCCACTGGGCATTTCGCTTATGAGACCCATTTGGAAAGGCAGTATCAGCTTCGGCCTAGTTTACATCCCCGTTTCCGTTTATCCGGCGACGCGCGAAGAAAAGATCAGTTTCCGCCAGCTGCGCGCGACTGATCTCAGCCCGATCAAATACAAAAAAGTCGCCGAGAACGACGCGCAGGAAGTCTCTTCGGATCAGATCGTGAAGGGCTACGAGTACGAGCGCGGCCACTTCATCGTTTTGAAGGAAGAAGATTTCGCCAAGGTGAAAATCGAGTCGACGCACTCGATTGACATCACCGATTTTGTTGGCCTCGAACAGGTTGATCCGAAGTTCTTTTACAAGCCATACTTCCTCGAGCCGCAGAAAGGGGGCGAGAAAGCTTACGCGCTCCTGCACAAGGCGCTCGCCGGCACCGGCAAGATCGGGATCGCGAAAGTCGTCATCAGCAACCGCGAGCATCTCGCCTCGGTCAAACCTGACGGTCTCTTTCTCATCCTCGAGCTAATGCATTTCGCTTCAGAGATTCTGAGCCCTGAGGAATTGAAGAGCGGGACGGACGGCGCGATTTCCGACAAAGAACTCAAGATGGCGCAGACGCTCATTGAGAGCATGTCGGTCGCATGGGAGCCGGAAAAATATCAGGATGAATATCGCACCGCGGTCCTGGAGATGATTGAGCAAAAGGCGCAGAATCGCGAGCTGGCTGACCGGCCGGCCGCGCCGGTGCGCAGCACAAATGTCGTCGATCTCGTGAAGGTATTGCAGGAAAGCCTGAGCCGGAGCCAATCCCTCAAGCCAAAGCGCAACGGGAACAGCGCGGCCCGTTCCAATGGCAACCGCTCTACTTCGACTCTGGTGAAGCAGAAGCGCCGGGCTGCTGCGTAGCTGCGGAGGAAGACGAGTCGGCTGTCGCCTGCGCGACGTTGAGAGTGTTAGAATTCCCCTTGAGCAGCGCTATCAATTGCGCGGCCAGCCTCGGCCCCATCCCGCTCTCCTCGTGCTTCAAGTAGACGAAGGCGTCTGACCAGATGCCTTCCTTCGCCCTGATGACATCAGCCCAGCGCGCCATGTCGGTATCCTGATAATCTTCGCGGCGCAGACGCAGATAGCCATATTCGGCGGTCGCTACAAAAGGCGTCGAAAGTTTTTCACTTTCGGCGATGCAAAGCGCGAGATTTTTGCTCCGGAGCAAATCGTAGACTTCCTCATCGAACCAGGACGGGTCGCGAAACTCAAAAGCCCCGCGCATCCCGTTCGGCACATCGGCCAGGAAAGCGCCCAGCAGCGCAGCATCTTTTTTGAGCGCGGGCGGCAACTGAAAAAGCACACAGCCGAGCTTCCCTTCCAGGTCGCTGATGACCTGGTGGAAATAGCGCATCGTGTCTCCGCAGTTCCGCAGCTTCGCAAAGTGCGTGACCTTCTGCGGCGCTTTCAGGCTGAATTTGAAGCGCCCAGGGGTGGTCTGATACC
>JACCXA010000282.1 GCA_013697365.1 Chthoniobacterales bacterium | reverse complement strand
CACAACGGCGAGGCCGATCATTAGCAGCATCGTTTTTATCCCACCGGCATCCGCAATCGCGAATGGCGGAACCGCAACAGGACGAGTGGCCGCCGCTGAAAAGGCTAGAGCCGAACCAGCCAGCGCCACCAGGCCCAGCCCGGTCAGGCGCAGACTTCGAGGCGCCCGATCCCAAGCCGAAGCGGTCCAGAGCGCCAGCGCGCTCCAGACACTTATCGATTGATAGTCCTGACGTCCCGGAAAGACCAGAAGCGGGATGAAGCCGGCTGCGAGCCAGGCGAGCGGCAAGGCATCCGCGAACTCGAATTCGTGCGGACGGAAAATCTTGCGTGAGGCGAAGAACAGGCTTGGAAGGATGAGGAGAAACGCAGGAAACCACCAGACGAGATGGTCGAGCAGAAAAGAAGTGATAGGGACGCCATCCGCTCGCTCGCCTTGATCGCCGAAAAGCAGCAATTCAGTCGGCGCGCCGGAATTGTGCAGGTGCCTCCAGATCACCCAGGATCCGAGGAGCGCCCCGAAAGGGAGGAGAAAGTGCCAGTGAAGCAGCGCCCGAAAACGCAGGCGCGCCTGCCGATAGAGGGCTGCCAGGATAACGATGATGGCGGCAGGATAGAGGAGACCCAGAGTGCCCTTCGTCAGTACGCCCAGGACAACAAAGCCCCACACTCCGGCAAACCAGGCGCGGCGTGTTTGTTGACGTTGAAAACCACACACCAGACAGAAAATCGCACCGCCCAGCAGAGCGGCGAAGATCGGTTCCGGAGTGACGACGCGACCCCAAATAAAAGCGCCCAGGCTACAGAGATGAATCAACCCGGCGATGAAGCCGCGCCAGTAGTCGACCAGACGTTCACCAATCAGGAACGTGCAGGCAATCGCGCCGAGCATGGCGAGAGCAATCGGAATTCGGGCCGCCGTCGCACTGACTCCGAAAAGCTTGAACGAGCCCGTGATCAACCAGGACGCGAAGGGGGATTCACTCCGCAGTTCGGTTGTTTCGCCTTGCACAATCCTGACCGCAGCGACGGCGTTACGGCCTTCCACGCCATTGTGAATGTCGCTCCAGCCGGCCGTTCCAATGTGCAGGATTGCGGCCAGCGTTAAAAGGAAGGCGAGGAGCGCGTGACGAGTGGGCGGGGGCTGAAGAACCTGCGGCTCGATCAAAGTCTCGTGCAGCCCGAAAGTGCGGGTGCCGGTCGCCATCAGAGGTTTGCGATCACCGGATGCTCTCCACGACCTTAAGTTGACGATTCGTCGGTGCGGTAGTTGTCCCAATCATCAGGCAGCCGCAGCAGTTTAGCGGATGGCATCTCCACGATTGCCAGAGTCTGGCGGCATTCCGCGATCAGGGTGTCATCATGCGGGCGGGTGATGCGAAAAGCGCACCAGAACCGGACGCGCTCGACCCGATCAAGCCAGCCTTCCACGACTAACTTATCGCCCAGACCCGCGGCGCGCCGGTAGTCGATCTCCGTCCGCACCACGACGGGATACTTCTTCTCTTCCGTCATTTGCCGCAGCGGCAATCCAAGTTGCTCCGCCAGGAGAGTCCGGTTCGTCTCGATGAAACGCAGGTAAGCGATGTTGTGCACCACCGCAGCGCAATCGGTATCGAAAAACATCACCTGCACTTCCGTGCGGATGCGTGGTCTGCCATCGACGCCCATGCGCGACCATCAGGCGAGAGGTGCAGCGAACGCAATGGGAATGTGACGGCTGACGTCCCCTCAAATGGTCGAGCCGTGTCACAAGGCAGCCAGAACCGCTGCGGTGACTTCCTCAGTTGTCACAGCTTTCATGCAGCGAAAATCTATCGGGCACACGCGCAGGAAACACGGACTGCATTCGACGTGATGACGAATGACCATGTTCCGGGGGCCGAGCGGGCCCGTCAGGCGATGCTCGGTCGAACCAAAGACTGCAATTGCTGGCACGCCCAGGAGTGTGGCCAGGTGCATCGTGCCGGTGTCGTTCGTCAGCAAAAGGCGGCAGTCTCGCAGCTCTGCGATCAAATCTTCCAGACTCGTCAGGCCGATGCGATTGACACAGTTCTCGCCAATCCGAGCAGCGATCTGTTGCCCAATGGCTGCGTCAGCCGCCGTGCCGAAGAGATGCCATCGAGCTGGCTTTTGCGCAGCAACGGCGATGGCCGCTTCCGCGAATCGTTCCGGTAACCAGCGTTTCGCGGGGCCGTATTCTGCGCCCGGGCAGAGACCAAGCTTAAGCGGAAAGGCCGCGCCGTGTGCAGAGACGACCGCGGCCTTCCTCTGTCCCACGTCTGAGGCGCCTAGATGCTGCGCGATATGAAGATAGTGATGAACCTGATGCTGGATCGGTCCGAGCCGCGGGAGATCGGGGACAATTTGATTCAAGAACCACGAGCGATGATGCCCCCGATAGCCGACCCGACGCGGGATTCCGGCGAACCAGACTTCGAGCGCGGTTCTGAGTGAGTTGGGAAACAGGATCGCGGCGTGAAATCGTGGCCGGTGTTTTAGCAAACGACCCACCGCGAAGACTGATCGAGCCGGCAGCCCGATCACTTCGTCGACTTCCGGGATCAATTTCCAAATTGCCGCCAACTTTTCCGGCGTGGCCACGGTGATGTGTGCGTCGGGCCGGCCCTGTTTGATTGCGCGTACGGCTGGGGCGCTGATCACGCTATCGCCCAGCCAGTTAGTGCCGCGGATTAGAATCCGGAACGGCTGCAATGCGTTCGGTAGTACACTCGGCGGCACGAAGACGCCGCGTTTGTAACGCGCCAGCAGGAAGTTCGGTTTTGGAGTTTTCCAGCGGTTGTGGACCCAAAACCAATCTTCCGGCGCCTGGCGGATTTGCTCCGCGATGACTTCGTTCACCTTCGCGGTGATGGCCTGAACTGAATCGCCTTCCTGGTCAAAACGCTCCGTGAAGACCATCCGCCAGCGGCCGCGCCCCGCTGTGTAGATGCTGGCGCTGATGACCGCGGCACCGGTCCGCTTCGCGAGTAATCCAGGCAGCGGTGTCGTGGAAGCAAGCCGGCCGAAGAAAGGCGTCCAGAGTCCGTGATCACCGGCGTGTTGATCGGAGAGAATGCCAATCACCCCGCCGACCCGGAGCCGCGCGATCGCGGCCTGAAAGCCTTCCCGGCGATCGAACATCTCGACCCCGGCGCGCGCGCGTTTTCGCCTCACATCTTCGTCGATCCGGCGGTTGCCGAGTGGCTGGTAGACGGTGCTGAGCGGGATGTAGTTGAAATACTTTGGAAACACCTGGGCGAAAAGCTCCCAACTGCCGAGATGACTGAGCGCGACCACGACCGGTTGCTGCGCGCGCAGCAGCGCGTGGACGACCTCCGCGTTCTCGAGGGTGACGCATTCCGCCACCTCCTGCAGTGACATAGCGCCAATCTTGAGGCTGCAGAGGAGGTTCGCTCCGAGGCGCTGGAAATGTCGGCGCGTCAGGCTTCGCAGCTCAGCTGGCGTTTTTTCGCGTGCGAAGGCAATAGCGAGATTCTGCGTGGCCAGACGTCGATATCCCGGAAGCAAAACCCAGGCGCAGAGGCCGAGAAATTCGCCGGACGCGAAGAGTGCGCCGAGCGGAACCAAACTGACGACCGCCGTGCCGGCTCGATACAGGAGATAAGTGCTGAAATCGAGCATGCAAAATCAGCGAGAGCGCTGGCGGCGGAGCGGGCCAGCGTAAAATTGCCTGCGTCCGCCATCAATCAATATAATGTCTCTGTGTTGCAGACGCCTGCTCATCCTTTTCGCTCGGATTTTGCGCGGGTCCTGGCGCGAATCTTTGGTGGACGCAAGCTTCTTCTCGTAGGCTTTGGCACGGGAGAACTGCAACAAAAATTATTGAGGTTCGGACTCAGCGCGACCTTCTGCGAGACCACGGCTGACATCCCCGCGCTGCTACCAGAGAATGGGCAGGGCGCGCTGGTTGATACCGCGGTTTGGATCTACCCCAAAAATGAAGAGCGTCACGAGGCGCAAGTCGCGGCCATCGCGCGGGTCGCGCCGGACGTCGTCCTCCTGCCCGGTGTTGGGGCCGAAGTGGCGAAGCGGCGGCCGAAATTAGTCGAGAGTTTCAGCCAATTCGGGCTGGCTCCCGATTATGAGTCTGACCTGACGGAGTTGGATGTAGGCGCACTACGGCTGGTGCGTGGGGGAGCTGATGGAAGCGTTGGGCCTGTGCCGGCCGTCGAGACGGCCTTTGCGCGGGTCAATCAACATGTGCACGGCCTGGAGCGGACTCTTCGTACCCGAATGGCCGAACTGGAGGCGGCCGATCGTCATATCGCGAAGCTCGAAGAGAAGGTGCTGAGCCTGAAAGAGACCAAGAAGCAGCTCAAGCAGTTGAAGCAGGAAAAGCAGGAGCTGCGGAAGTGTCCGGAACGCAAACTCGGTCAGGTCCTGCTGGCGCCTTATCGTTTGCCGCAGAAGCTCCTGCGCGAAGTCAACAAAAGGCGACAGCGCTCCGTGGTGGATGCGCCGCGGCTCAGTGTCGCTTCGGCCAGCGATTATCAAGCCTGGTTCGCGCGGCACCGCATCGCGCCCGGAGAAGGAGCAGCAATGCGAAAGGAGGCCCGGAGTTTCCGGGAGGTGCCCCTTATCAGCATCATCACACCCGTGTTCAATACGCCGGTTTCATGGCTGGAAGCGGCAGTCGATTCCGTGGTCGCACAGGCCTACGAAAATTGGGAATTGATCCTCATCGACGATGCCTCCACAGACCCCGGCACGCTGGCCGCCTTGCCCACTCTTGCGACCCGCGATCCGCGCATCCGACTGACGCGGTTACGCGAAAGCGGCGGGATTTCGGCCGCTTCAAATCAAGGCCTTTCCATCGCACGCGGTGAGTGGGTGGGCCTCCTCGATCACGATGACACGATCGAGCCAGACGCGCTCTATCGAACGGCCCGGCTGCTCCAGACGCATCCACAAGCCGACCTGATTTACTCCGATGAAGATAAACTGACCGAGAGCGGTTTCGATGCGCCGTTGTTCAAACCGGATTGGTCACCGGACTTCTTCCTCAGCTATAATTACATTTGTCACTTCACCACTCTCCGGCGCGCGCTTGTCGATGAGGTCGGCGGTTTTCGGACGGAGTTCGACGGCGCGCAAGACTATGATCTCTTCCTGCGCATCATCGAGAAAACGGATCGTATCCATCACATTCCGCGCATTCTTTACCACTGGCGCCGGAGTGCTTCCTCCACCTCAGATAATATCCGCCGCAAACCGAAAGCGCTCGAGGCGGGCAAGAAAGCGATCGACGGACATTTGCGCCGCCGCGGCGAAGCTGGCTACGTGGCGGTGGACTGGCGGACACACGCTTAT
Source organism: Chthoniobacterales bacterium (assembly GCA_013697365.1). GTDB lineage: Bacteria > Verrucomicrobiota > Verrucomicrobiia > Chthoniobacterales > UBA10450 > JACCTI01. The sequence continues at coordinate 5,567 of JACCXA010000282.1, read as the reverse complement.
TGGGTAAAGCGCGAAGTCACGCGACCGCAAAAAATCAGCATCATCATCCCCGCGCGCGATGCGATTCCACTCCTGGCGCGTTGCATCGACAGTCTGGTCGAGAAAACGAGTTATCAGGAGTATGAGATCGTGATCGTGAATAATGACAGCGAGACGATGGCGGCGCGAGAATACTTCTCGCAGACGCCGCATCGGTTGCTGCATTTTCAAGGCCCCTTCAACTTTTCCGCGATCAATAATTACGCGGTCAATGAGACCGACTCACCCTGGCTGCTCTTTTTGAATAACGACGTCGAAGTCATTGAAGGCGAATGGCTCAGCGCCATGATTGAGCATGTGCAGCGGCCGGAAGTGGGCGCAGTTGGCGCGCGTCTCTTGTATCCGAACGATACGATTCAACATGCCGGTGTTGTGCTCGGAGTGGGCGGAATAGCACAGCACGCATTTCGAGATTTCGGTGCGGAAGATCCGGGCGTTTGCCGGCAATTGCAGGTGACGCGGAATTACAGTTCCGTCACGGGCGCCTGCCTCCTGACGCGGCGGGAGGTCTTCGAGCAGGTCGGCGGGTTCGATGAAGAGCGTCTGCCCGTGACCTTCAACGATGTGGATCTTTGCCTCAAGATGCGGCAAGCCGGCTACCTGATTGTTTACACGCCTTTCGCGAAGCTGTATCACCACGAATCCGCCACCCGCCGGCGGAGCGTGGAAGCTCGTGAGACCGACGTGATGCGGGAACGCTGGCCCGAGCTGCTGGAGCGTGATCCTTATTATAACCCGAATCTTTCTCGCGAGCGCGCGGATTTCTCGTTAGGCAACTAATTTCGTTGTGCCGGAATCTTCGAACAAATTGTGGTGCGGGCTTTCCGTGGAAGGGGAGGCCGCGCTCGGGATGCGCGATTACGACGCGGGCGCGCTTCGGGAGCAGCTGGCGCAACGCGGGATGGAAGCGGGCCAGCTTCTGTCGCTGGATCGGGCTGCGGCGGGGGTGCGGGCAGGGTGGATTCCAGGCGTGGAGGTTTTTCCACGGACGATTTTCCCGCAACGTCATCGCGGCTCCTTCGGCGAATTTGCTCGGCGCGATGCAGGCCTGCTGGCGACGATTGGTTTGTGGCCGAGCCAGTGGGCAGCGGCGCGAATGTTCGCCCAGACCGCGAAGGGTTTTCACATCCACCCGCCCTGGGTGCCGGAGGGCATCGAGCCTGCCGCCTGGTTGCAACGCCTCTTCGTGGATGAGCCTGAAAACTACGCCGCGCGGCCTTATGCCGAGGAGCAATGGGACGTGATGTTTTTCGTGCAAGGCGTCGCCGAAATGATCCTGCGTGATCTCCGCGCCGGAATGCCGTCGCGCACCATGCGCCTCTGGGTGGATGGGGATAATCACCGCGGGAACAACAACGTCGCGGTGGTCATTCCTCCGGGCGTCGCGCACGCCATCCGCGTGGAGGGCTCCGAAGACCTGATCATGGTCTACGGCACGAGTGTTTCGTTTAATCCGGAGTTCGAAGGCCGCATCGCGAGCGAAGTGGAACTAGCCACGCTGCCGCCCAGTTGGCAGAAGTTTCTAGAGCGATAACGCCCGCCTCTTATTTTGCGTTCTCGCTTCCCGCGATCCCCACTTTTCTCAATTGCTTTCGGCGCGAGCTTGTCGAACGAGAATGAGGCGACAATTCGAGGACGGTGAGCCGGAATTGATGGATCGCGCGGGCGCGTCGCCGGCTCATCTCGAGCGCGCGCTCGCAAGTCTGCGTGGCTTGAATCGCTACTTCGGCAGCTACCGCATCGTCGAACATTTTCTTCGGCGCTGGGTCAAACCGGGAGACCGTCTGCGCGTCCTCGATCTGGCCACCGGTTCGGCCGACATCCCCCGCGTGATCGCGGATTACGCGCGCAGAGTTGGCGCGAAAGTGCAGATCGAGGCCGTCGATTTTCAGCCGGCTACAATCGAGACCGCGCGGCAACTGAACGCGGCCTATCCGGAAATCGTCTGTACCTGCTCAGATGTGCTGACCTTCAGCGCGAGAGAACCGTTCGATCTTGTGATCTGCTCGCTCGCGCTGCACCATTTCAATGAGGATGACGCCGTGCGCCTGCTGCGACTCTGCCGGGAATTGTCACGCACTTTCGTTCTGGTCTCCGATCTCAGGCGCGGCCTGCTCGCCTCTGCCGGGGTCCATCTGCTCACGACGTTTATCTTTCGGGATCGCATGACCCGTCAGGACGCACGCACTTCGGCTCGCCGTGCCTTCTCCTTCCGCGAGTTCGAGGCTCTCGCGTTTCGAGGAGGGTGGCGCAATTTCGGGTCGACGCGTTTTCGTTTCGCGCGTCAAGCCATCTGGCTGGAACCTGGTGCTGAACGATGGGCCTAGGAATTAAGTTCTTTCCTCGCTAGTCAACAGCGAAGCGGTGACCCAGACACGAGTTTTAATTCTGACGTTAGTGGCCATGACCGCGTTCGCGGCCAATTCTCTCCTCTGTCGGGTGGCGCTCAAGCAAACCAGCATCGACGCCGCCAGCTTCACTTTCATCCGCCTCATCTCAGGAGCCATTGCGCTCTGGTTCATCGTGAACATGCGCAAAGAGGAACGGCGCCCGACAGGCAGCTGGCTTTCTGCGCTGGCTCTCTTCGGTTACGCCGCCGCTTTTTCGTTTGCCTATCTCAGCCTGTCAGCCGGGACGGGGGCATTGCTCCTCTTTGGCGCGGTGCAGGGGACGATGATTATCTGGGGATTGCTAAGGGGGGAACGACTTGGCGTGGGACAATGCGCAGGTCTGGCTTCCGCCTTAGGCGGACTGGTGGTGCTTGTGTTCCCGGGCCTCTCCGCTCCACCCGTCGTGGGTTCGATTTTGATGCTGGGAGCCGGTGTAGCCTGGGGCATCTATTCGCTCCGGGGGAAGACGGCCGGCGACCCGGCCACCGCCACCGCAGGCAACTTTTTGCGCGCCGTGCCGCTGGCCGCGTTGCTTAGCATTGCCTTTCTCCCTTGGGCCAGGCTCGACGGCGCAGGGATTGGATACGCGATCCTCTCGGGAGCGCTGGCTTCTGGAGTTGGATATGCAATCTGGTACACCGCCTTGCCCGGCTTGAGAGCCGCCAGCGCCGCCTCTGTTCAACTCAGCGTGCCGATCCTCGCCGCGGCTGGCGGAATGCTATTTTTAGGTGAGTCGCTCACGCTGCGTTTCCTCTTCGCATCCGTAGCCGTCCTCGGCGGGATTGCCCTCGTCGTGAGGGAAAACCGCCGGGACATCAGGCCCGTCAGATAGGCGCGCGCGAATTCACCGCTTACGGCAAACCAGGCGCCCTAGGCACAAAGCCGCGCGACACGTCACACAATCGATCCGAAAAGATTCTAGTGATGATCCACTAGTCTCCCGATGCCGCTCGCGCTCAAGGCGCCGCGGCTTCACCAAGCCATTCGACCGCGTGCACATGGACGGGAAGGTCGAAGCCCTTAAAAGAAACTTCGCCCAGATTACGAAACATGATCCTCTTTCCGATGCACAGCTCCGCCACGACGTTTGAAACCAGAATCTGGTCAGGCTCCGCGCGGGCACATAGCCGCGAGGCCAGTTGCACCGTCGATCCGAAGATGTCGTTCTCGCGTTCGACAGGCTCTCCGGCCGCGCCACCGATCCGAACCTTGATCGAGTGCTCTTTGCCCTCCTGCGCCCGCAGGGCCAGTTCGCGCTGAATCTGAGTGGCGCAGCGGACCGCGGCGGCTGCCGAGACGAAGGACGCCATGATGCCGTCCCCGGTGTGCTTGACTTCGCGACCCTTGGACGCAACCAGGGCTTCCCGCACAATCGTGTCGTGCACGCGGAGAAATTCCATCGCTGCGTCGTCCCCGTGGGATTGTGTTAGCGCGGTCGAGCCGACAATATCCGTGAACATGATGGTGCGGATTCCGGGATCGCGGGCAGGATCTGCATCCCCGGGAAGCAGAGCTGCCCCGGCTGAATTAACTTCGCCGCCGCCGAGAAAACCCTCGGCGAGCTCGGGCGCCACCTCGATGATCTTGTCGGCGAGATGGCCGTGGGCTTCGCGATGGACCCGAATCGCCGCTTCGGCATTTGGTGCTTCGACAAGGCAGAAGGCCTTCCCGCAAGTCTCGTTAAACCAATACTTGCGATAGTTTACGCCGTATTTCCGCTGTGTTTCGGCATCGGCCGCATGCGCCTTCGCCATATCTTCGGAGGTAGCCCCGTGGATCTCGTGAATGTCCATGTATAACGGCATCGCAATTCCATGACTACGCTTCGGCGGTGAATATTGCAACGCTCCGCGCGAGTCGCGGCCCTTGCGCAGACCCGAAGGGAAAGCGTTGCGAAGGATGGCTGTTCTGTTCTGGTTGGCCGGTGCGAATAGTGAGCTCGCTCGCGGCCGTGCGAAGGCTGGCGCCGGAGGGGAACCAGCGGCGCGTGCTGGTGGCGACGATGGGTGGACTGCATCAGGGGCACTTGGAATTGGTGCGTCTCGCGCGGGAAGCCGCGGACGGCGCGAAGGTGGAAGATCGAATGTGGAAGATCGAAGACCGAACATCGAACATCCAACACCGAAGATCGAGCGCTGAACGTGGGAACGGGGAGGTAGCGGTCAGCATCTTTGTAAATCCGCTCCAGTTTGAGCCTGGCGCGGATTATGAAAGATATCCGCGGCCGGAGAAAGCGGATGAGGATCTTTGCCGGGCAGCCGGGGTGGATCTGCTTTTTCGCCCAGCACCGGACGAAATGTACCGGGCGGATTGTTCTGTGACAGTGGAGGAACACATGCTTTCGCAGACGCTTTGCGGCAGGTCGCGGCCGGGGCATTTCCGCGGGGTCTGCACGGTGGTGGCGAAACTCTTCCATCTACTGGAGCCGGATGCCGCGGTCTTTGGAGAGAAGGATTTTCAGCAGCTCGCGATTATTCGGCGGATGGTGCGGGATCTGGATTTTCCAATCGAGATCATCGCGGTGCCGACGGTGCGGGAGCCAGATGGGGTGGCGTGCAGCTCGCGCAATCAGTATCTAAGCGGGGAGGAGCGGCGGCAGGCGCCGATGCTGCGCTCGGCGCTTTTGCAGGCAGCGGAACGGGTGCGAGACGGGGAGACCTCGGCAGAGAAGCTGATCGGGGAAGTGCAGCAGCAGATCTCCACCGCCCCGGCGGCTCGGATCGATTACGTGGAGGTCGTGGAAACGGAGAGCTTGCAGAGGCGCGATACCGTTGGCGGAGGCTCGCTTTTGGCGGTGGCTGTCTTCTTCGGGAAGACGCGTCTGATCGATAATATCGTGCTCGCATGAAGGAATACGATTTCGTGGTGATCGGCAGCGGAATCGCGGGGCTAACCTTCGCGTTGAAGGCGGCGAAGCATGGCTCGGTCGCGGTAATCACGAAGCGGAAGGGCGCGGATTCGAATACCGCGTGGGCGCAAGGTGGTGTGGCCTGCGTGACGAGCAGCGAAGATTCCTTCGAGCTGCATCTGCGCGACACGCTCGAAGCAGGCGCGGGGCTGTGCGACGAAGCGACCGTTCGGACGATTGTGACGGAGGGTCCGGCGCGGATTCGAGAGCTGACCGAGCTGGGGTTGCAC
>JACCXA010000028.1 GCA_013697365.1 Chthoniobacterales bacterium | reverse complement strand
CCCATGTTCGCACCAGAAGCCCAACACCAACGAGCGAGAAGCACAGCGCAGTGCTGGGCGCCATCGGAATAGATTTAGCTCGGACACTCGCAAGAAGGGGCAAACCAGAGATCCAGCCGACGAAGGTCGAAACGCCGAGTGCGACCGCGAGAGCGGCGCAGACGATTGGCAGCCGCGCGAGAAAACGAGCGGAGCGGGTCGCTTGCGGTCTGGCAGGAGATGAAACCGGGTTCATGCCGCGCCGCGTTGCAGAATTTTCCGCCACCGCAACTCGCGGACGAAATTTGTCTTCACCACGTTTCCCATACTGTGCGGCCAAGAGCTTGGCCAGCCCGGAGGAAAATCGTCCTCGCAATGGCGCGCCCCTCTGGCTAAATAACCGCGCCCATGAGGTCCGCCAGTTCCCAACCCATTTCCGTCGTCACCGGCGGTGCTGGTTTCCTTGGTTCGCACCTGACCGACCGCCTGCTGAAGGAGGGCCACCGGGTGATCGCGATTGATAATCTCGTGACCGGCAATCTCGCGAATGTGGAGCATCTCGCCGGGAACGAGAACTATCATTTTGTGAAGCACAACGTTTCCGATTTCATCTTCCTGCCGGAGGAAAAACTCGACTACGTCTTTCATTTCGCTTCGCCCGCCAGCCCGATCGATTACCTGGAGCTGCCTATTCCGACGCTGAAAGTGGGCGCGCTGGGGACGCATAACACGCTGGGATTAGCAAAAGCGAAGGGGGCGGCATTTCTTCTCGCCTCGACCTCCGAGTGCTATGGCGACCCGCTCGTGCATCCACAGACGGAGGATTACTGGGGCAACGTAAACCCGATCGGTCCGCGCGGGGTCTATGACGAAGCGAAGCGCTTCGCGGAAGCGATCACGATGGCGTATCACCGGTATCACGGGATGGATACGAAGATCGTCCGCATCTTCAACACCTATGGGCCACGGATGCGGCTGCGTGATGGCCGGGTCGTGCCCGCTTTCATCGGTGAAGCGCTGACTGGCGAACCGATCACAGTCTTCGGCGACGGATCGCAGACGCGCTCGTTTTGCTACGTCTCGGATTTGATCGATGGCATCTTCCGTCTCTCGCAGTCGGAATTCCACGAGCCGGTCAACATCGGCAACCCGCGCGAGATGACGATCAAGCAGTTCGCGGAAGAGATTCAACGCATCATCGGCACTGACTCGAAAATCGTCTACGAGGCGTTGCCGGTCGACGATCCGAAGGTGCGTCAGCCCGACATTACCCGCGCGCGGAAAGTCCTCGGCTGGGAACCGAAGGTCCCTTTTGAAGAGGGAATCGTGCAGACGATTGCTTACTTTCGTGGCTGCCTTGAGCGTGGGCATTTTGGCGACCGGGTGGAACTCGCGAAGTAGTTTCTTTTTGAAATCCCCCATAACACTGCGCGTTTGGAATGCTCCCATTTCACGCTCTCTTGGATGATGTCTCTATGAAGACAAAACTCTTTCCTCTTGTCTTCTCATTCACCCTTGCCTTGTCGGCTACCGCTTTGAGCCAGCCACGGCCCGGAGGGGAGTTCCAGATTAACAAGATCACCAAGAACCTGATCACGGCCCCGCAGTTCACTTACACCGGGGCGCAGCAATACACGGCCAACCAACGCGATCGCTGGCTGGAGGCCGAAGTGGAGTTCGCGGCCGCGCCGGACTTCACGGATGAACTGACATTCAAGTATTTCATCCTCATCAACGGCAAGCTTCTGACCGGTGAAGTGACGCACACCGGCATCGCGGCCGGGCGCGAAAATCGTTCGGTCCTGTACGTCTCACCGAAGACGCTCGCGCGCGTCCTGGCTAATCGGCCGATGGTGCCCAATTCGATTCAGAACATCGCGGTGCAGCTCGTGCAACAGGGCGCGGTTAAAAGCGAGCTGAGTCTGGAGCGGGCGCAGCCGCAATGGTTCGCGAGCATGCCGCAAGTCGCCGGGCTGGTCTTAAACAAGAACGATACGCCTTTCGCGCCTTTGTACTGGGACCGTTACGAGCAGATCAAAACGGCTCCACGTTGATCCCGGCTCATGGCCGCCTCGACTCGTATCGTCGCTCTTAATCTCGGTTCGCAGACCGTTGGATTAGCGGAGTTCCGGACGCAGCCGAATGGCGGGCTGGTGTTGCTGGGGTATCGCTTGCGGGAAATTTTGGGCGAGTCCGGAAACGACGCTACGCGCAACGCGCAGATTACAGCCGCGCTCAGGGAGATGATGCGCGAGCTGGAGATCACAGGCGGCGCGGTGAACTATTGCGTCGCGGCGCAGTCGGTTTTCGCCCGTTTCGTCAAGTTGCCCGCGGTCGAAGAAGAAAAAATCGAGCGCATCATTGAATTCGAGGCGCAACAGAATGTCCCTTTTCCCATTGAGGAAGTGGTGTGGGATTATCAACTCGTTGCCGCCGGAGCGGACGAGCAGATCCAGGTCGTTTTGGTGGCGATCAAGTCAGATTTGATCGAAGGCATCAATGCCGCGGTCGAGGAGACGGGTCTCCGAACCTCGATCGTGGATGTGGCGACGATGGGGCTCTACAACGCGTTCCGTTATAACTACGGCGAGCTGGCCAACTGCTCGTTGCTGGTCGATATCGGAGCTCGCACGACAAATCTGCTTTTCATCGAGCCCGGTAAAATTTTTTCGCGCAGTGTGCCGATTGGCGGCAGTTCCATCTCAGCCGCGATCGCGAAGGAATTCGGGGAGTCGATCGGCCTGGCTGAATTTCGGAAGAAGCGCGATGGCTCCGTCAGCCTTGGCGGTTCTTACGCGGAGCCGACCGATCCCGATCTGGCGCGGGTCGCGAAAATCGTGCGCAGCACGATGACGCGGTTGCACGCCGAGTTAATGCGCTCGATCAGCCACTACCGCGCGCAACAACAAGGCAACGCCCCCGCGCGCGTTTTCCTCTGCGGGGGAAGCGCGGGTATGCCATATATGCGCGAATTTTTTCACGAAAAGCTGCAGCTGCCGATCGAGTTCTTCCATCCGTTGCGCAACGTCTCCGTCGCGGAAGGCGTCAAGGCTTCGGAGGTCGCTCATTCCGCACATCTGCTGGGGGAGTTGGTCGGTCTGGCGCTGCGAAGCACGACGACGTGCCCGATGGAATTAAACCTGCGGCTGCCGAGCGTGGTCCGCGCGCAGCAGCTCACCCGGCGCCGGCCGTTTTTCCTTCTGGCGGCCGCCTGCTTCCTCCTGGGATTGGTCGGATGGGGGCTTTACTACACGCGTGCGGCCAGCGTTGAACGCGGGGGTGCGGAGCATCTCGCCGAGAAGGTGGATGCGATGCGACGTGTGGCGGCGCAAATGGAAAGCGTCCGCAAACAGACAGCTTCGCTCGATAGCGTTGCGACGCCGCTCATCTCCGCCGTGAACGACCGGACCTTCTGGACGCAGATTATCGAAGACCTGAATGTGCGCCTCCCAAAGGAGGACATTTGGATTACGGAACTCGTCGCCACTTCAGCCGGAAAGCCCGTGGGCGGCGGAGACCAGCGGGCGACGCGGCCCGAAGCCACGCCGGCGGCGACGGCTCCTCCGGCTCGCCCGGGAAGCGCAGTAGCCGCATCGGCTGAGCCCGCGATTGACGGCATTTTTGTGCGCGGACTTTACCTATTCAATCCAAAGCAGCAGGAGGTGGTGGTCGAATTCTTCCGGAATCTAGTCGACTCGCCTTATTTCGCGGTTGATCCGAACAACCAATCCAAGGTGATCAAGCCCACCACGCCTACCAACACCGAGTGGGCGTTTCCGTATGAGCTCAGGCTCGACCTGAAAAAACCGGTGAAGCTGCCATGAACTGGTTCGAACAGAATCGGTTTCTCGGGACGTTTGTGGTCGTGTTCGGAATCGCCACCCTGGCTGCTCTCTACTTTCTCTGGAGCGCCAGGAGCAGCTTCGCGCAAGTCAGGGCCCGCTTCGATGAGAACGCCACGGAGTTGAACCACCTGCAACGTCTCACGCCGTTTCCGAACGACACGAATTTGAAAAAGATGAAGGCGCAGGCCGGCGATTACGCCGGGCAGCTCGAGAAGCTGAAAGAGCAATTAAAAGCGCGGGTCCTTCCGGCGACGCCGCTGGCGCCGAACGAGTTTCAGTCCCGGCTCCGCCAGGCGGTGACTGCGATCGGCGAGAAGGCGCGGGTGAATCGCGTGAAGTTGCCGGACAATTTCTTTCTCGGCTTCAACGAGTTCGCCTCCGCTCTGCCGGACAATGCCGCGGCGCCGGTCCTCGGGCAGCAGCTGGCGCAAGTGGAGCTGCTATTAAACATCATGATCGATGCACGCGTGGATGCGGTCTCTTCCTTGCGCCGCGTTCCTGCGACGGCAACCGCCACTCCAGTGACAGCCGCCACCCCCGCGACCGGCGCGTCCGGAGTTGCGGCCGCGCGTAACGCTCCGGCGGCGGCCTCGGGTCTCCAGCTGCTCGAGCGTGCTGTGATCGAGGTGGCATTCATTTCGAACCCCGGGGCGGCCCGCCGTGTTCTCAACCAGGTCGCGGCTGCGGAACAGCAATTTTTCATTACGCGAACGCTGCACGTTTTGAACGAGAAAGATAAAGGTCCGGAGCGGAATGCGGGGGCGGCACCGGGAGGAAATCTGGCGTCAGCTGTCGCCCCAGCGGCGAGCCCCAGTAACAGCGCGTTGAATTTTATTGTCGGAACGGAACGGCTCACGACTTCGGCGCGCATCGAGATGGTGAGGTTCGCATTTTGAGAACGCGAGAAGCCATTCAGGGCGACGCAACATGACCTGGGCGCGCGAAAACTTTGAGCGCGTCGCTCTGATCGCGGGGATTCTTTTCCTGTTCCTCTGCGCATTTTTTATCTGGCGCAGCGCGGGAGGTTTCGCGGCGAACTTCGCGAGCTTGCAGCCCGCCGGTCCGCAGAAGCCGCCGGCTCCCATCGCCAAAGCGGCTGACCTGGAGGATGCGATGCGGAAAGTGGGTCAGGTGCCGCAGTGGACCTTTGCAGGCCGCTCCGGCATTTTCGTCCCGGAAAAACATTTCATCGGACCGAACGGAATGCCTGCGACCTTGCAAACCACGGAGGTCCATCCCCCGGTCCCTAACGAGTGGCTTGATCAATTCAGCCTGCCGATTGCTGATGCGGACGTCCTGACGCAGGACCCGGATAAGGACGGCTACGCGAATCTTGAAGAGTGGCAGCAGAAGACGAACCCGACGGATAAGAACTCACATCCCCCGTTTATCGCGAAGCTGAAGTTGAAAGCGTTCACGCGCGAGCCGTTCCGGCTCGTTTTCGCCTCGCGCACCGGTGACACCTTCGGGATCAACACGAGCGACCTGAAGGATCCGACGCAGTTTCTCCAGCTGGGCGATGGCATTCGGGGAACGAAATTCCGGATTGTTGACTTCAAGGAAAAGAGCGCGCCAAACCAATACGGGACCGAGATGGACGTCTCCGAGTTGACCCTGGAGAACCAGGATAACAGGGAACGATTTAATCTTGTGAAAGAGAAGATCATGATTTCGCCGGAATCGGTCGCGACGTTTGTTTATCTCTGGGGTGATCGGCGCGAGTTCCAGGTAAAACGAGATCGCGAATTTTCATTGCCGCCACAGACGGAGATCAGCTACAAGCTCCTCGACGTTCAGTCCGATAAAGCGGTCATCGTCAACACGCTGAAACCTGATGAGCGGATCGAAGTAGGTCCGCTTGCTCCGTAACGGAAATACTGTGCGATGATCCAATCCTCCACGTTCTCTCTTCCTGCTTCCCTTCGCAGCGCTCGCCGGGCTCTGCTCCATTTACGCCCCGCCCGCGTCGGCCCAGAACGTGGAACGTCTGGCCGAACGGGAGATTGCTCGCCGGGAAGCAGCGTTGCCCCGGGGCACGGAGGCGCTCGCGCGCGGCAAAACTGCGTTGCATAGAAAAGATTACGCGGTCGCCCATCAGGAGTTTCGCACCGCAGTTGTATATCTGCCGGATGCCGTCGCGAGCGGCAAAGCTCGTGATGAAGCCCTGGACGGTCTGTGCGAAAGCGGCGTCAAGCTGGCCGAGATCAGGGTTCAGGAAGGAAAGTATAACGAAGCGGAATCGATCGGCAGTGAGATTGTCAGCGACGCTTTCAATCCAAATTGCCGGGAGGCGGCTTTGTTGCTGACGCGTCTCCGGGAGCTAGGGCAGATGAATCGGACGATGGGTCCGGGGTTCATCGCCAGGGTCGAAGACGTTCGCAAACTTTTGACGGAGGCTGATGGTTATTACAACAGCGGCCGCTACGACCTGGCCTTCAAGAAGTACGAGCAGATTCTGAATCTCGATCCCTACAACGTCGCCGCACGGCGCGGGCAGGAGAAGATCGATAACCAGAAGACGCGCTACGGCGAAGAGGCTTACAACGAGACGCGGGCGCGCTCGGTCTGGGAGGTGCAAAAAGCCTGGGAGCGGCCTGTGCGCCAGTACGGGCAGAATTTGGGCGGCTTCACGGATCCCACAGGCAACCAGGCGACCGGTACCGCGCGGATTTCCAACAAACTAAATAACATCATCATCCCGCGGATCGAGTTCCGCGACGCAAGCATCCGCGAGGCGATTGATTTCGTGCGTCAGCAATCAGCCGCGAATGATCCTTCGCCCGAGGGGCGCAAAGGCGTGGACATCGTTTTGCGTCTCAATGCCATCGGCGGCCGTGCGCTGGAACCCGTCACCGCCCCCGCGGGGACATCGAATCTTGATCCGCTAGCTCCCGTGCCGCCCGAAGGAGTCACGCCGACACTTGTCACCCCCGCCACCGTCCCAGCGGCGCCAACCGTTTCGCCCTCAGACGCGCGAATAACGATCACGCTCAATCAGATTCCGCTCGGAGAAGCCCTCCGCTACATCGCGAGTCAGGCTGGATTGAAGGTGAAAGTGGAGCCGTATGCTATTTCGATCATCCCGCTCAGCGAACAGAGCCAGGAATTAATCACAAAGGAATACCGCGTTCCGCCAGGGTTTATCCAAAGCACGTTAAGCGGGAGTAGCTCGGCGCTAAACCAACCCGCGACGACTGCCGGCGCCGGGCGTGGTGGCACAGGCAATGACACTCAGGAATCGACTGGCGGGCAGCAGCTCGTGCGGCGCGAAGGTGCGCGCGAGTATCTCGAAGGCCAAGGCATTCCCTTCAGTTCCATCCCGGGTTCCAGTGCAAACTTTCTCCCCCAAAGCAGTCGGCTCGTTGTCCGTAATACTCCGGACAACCTTGAACTCGTCGACGCAATCGTAGAGCAGGCAAATGTCTCAGGGCCGAAACAGGTCGAGATCGAGGCGAAGTTCGTCGAGATCACGCAGACTAACCTGAAGGAACTTGGCTTCGATTGGTTGCTCGGCAATTTCAACATTGGAAACGACCGCGTTTTTGGTAGTGGCGGAACCTCCGGGACCTCTCCAGCGACCCAACTCGGGGATTTTCCTTTTCAGCAGAATATAGGAACGTCGCAAAATCCTGTTCTTGCTCCCGTCGGCCGATTTCCGGTCACAGGTGGTAACCGCAGCGGCAATCTTGCGATCAGCGCAAACGCCATCGATTCGCTACTTTTCGGCGTGCCAGGCGCGAGTTCGCTGGCGCCCGGAATTTTTGGGGTAGGTGGTATCTTCACGGATCCGCAATTTCAGGTTGTGATTCGTGCGTTGAATCAGAAAAAGGGGGTGGATTTATTATCGGCGCCCCGAGTTACGACGAAAAGTGGACAGCGCGCGTTGATCGAAATCGTGCGTGAATTCCGCTATCCGACGCAGTTTGAGCCGCCGCAAATTCCGCAGACCGTAGGAAATACAAGTGGCAACACGAGCGGGGGTTCCTCTTCGATTCCGGTTACGCCGACCACTCCCACCGCGTTCGAAACACGGAACACCGGCGTAACACTGGAGGTCGAACCTGTCGTCGGTCCCGATGGAGTGACCATCGATTTGAACCTGGTTCCGCAGGTCGTAGAATTTGAGGGCTTTATTAATTATGGGAGCCCTATCTTCGCGCCAGCCACTGCTGGGTCAGATACGACTTCCAATATCTTCAATCCTTTGGGAATGATCACCGGCACGATACGCTCAATTATTCCTGGCACCTCGGGCACAGATCGCGTGCTGACGCCCAACGTTATCAACCAACCAATCTTCAGCACCCGTAAAGTGACAACCAGTGTCAGTGTGTGGGATGGGCAAACCGTCGTGCTTGGCGGATTAATGCGCGAAGATGTGCAGAAGACTGAGGACCGGACCCCCATCATCGGTGACATTCCCCTTCTAGGGCGATTATTCCGCTCAAATGCCGAGCAGCATGTTAAACGCAATCTAATCATCTTCGTCACAGCGCGCCTGGTCAATCCGGGCGGACAGTTGGTCAATCAGACCGAAGAACTGGAAGACGCCGAAGATGTGGTGCAACCTCCGCTGCTTCCGCAGGTGCCGATGTATAAGAAGTAGGATTTCTGACCTTAACGGAGTCTCGGGTTGAATTCGTGTCTCGTTAGCCTGGAGTCCGACAGGCGATATCACTTCTTGAGGATTGCGTGTAAGTAGGCGACGATCATCTAATGATTGCCGACAGAATCCCTGACCTCAAGCGCCTCTCACCAGAGGAGAAGCTAGCTCTTGCAGGGGAACTCTGGAGCGAGCTGGCAGCGCAGCCCGGCAGCTTTTTGCCCCGGGAGGATCACGTTCAGCTTTTGCGGCAGCGGCTGGAGCATTATCGGCAGCATCCGGAAGACATTACGGCTTGGAACGACCTTAAGGCTCGTATTCTCGCCGGACGGTGATTCTTCCTGTTGAATTTCTCTCCGGTGCCGACGCCGACCTTCAGGCGATTTTCAACCGATTCGAAGAATATCGCGAAGGCTTCGGGGTCGAGTTCCTGACAATCGTCGACGTTTACCTCACTCGAATCGGTGCGTTCCCGGCGATCGCACCGCTTTATGTAGACAACATCCGTCGCCAGGTCATGCAAACCTTCCCGTTCGGAATCTTCTACGAGCCGCGGGCCACGCGGGTTCTTGTTACAGCGATACTCGATTTGCGGCAGGACGAACGGGCGATCTTTCAGCGTTTACAGCCATAGCGCGCGACGAGTTAGTTTACGATGCCCGTCATCGGAATCACCGGTGGAATTGCTACAGGAAAATCGGCGTTTTCTGACGCTCTTCGGCAATTCGTCGCAAGCGCCACATTCTTCGATGCCGACAAAGCTGCGCGTGAATTAACCGATCGCGATGCCGAGGTCCAGGGGCTAATCGCGCAAACCTTCGGCTCCGGGATTTATTCTGCCGAGGGCTACTTGAACCGCGCGCTCCTTCGCTCCATAGTCTTCGGCGACCCGGAAAAGAAACGCGCGCTCGAGCAGATTCTGCATCCGCGTATCCGGCGTCAGTGGTCGATCGAAGCCGAACGCCGGCGAGATTCCACGGAACTTTTT
>JACCXA010000026.1 GCA_013697365.1 Chthoniobacterales bacterium | reverse complement strand
GAAAATAGGGATCACGACACGAGTAACCGGCCCACCGCTGCAGCAGGTAGACCGATGCTTTCCCCGCCGGCGCCGTCCTTCCCTCCGCTTCCACCACCCCGATAGAAGCATGCCCGCGATGCGTCATCGTCACGAAGGGCGTGTAAACGCAGCGCAGCCCGGCCTCCCGCACCTTGAAACAAAGGTCGAGATCCGAGTGTGCAATCGGCGTGTTGATCGCGTCGAATTCCCCCACCCGGAAGAAATCCTCCCGGCGCATGGCCAGACAGGCTGCGGAAAGCGCGGACACATCACGTAATGACTGCGCGAAGTTTGTATAATCGGCGGAGTCGCCCGGCCATTGATGGCAGGCCGTCCCGACCAGGCCACGGACTCCGGTCACGAGGCCCGCGTGCTGAATCTTGCCGTTCTCGTAAAGCATCTTCGGCGCGACCGCCCCGACGGCGGGATCTTCGAGCTGTTCGATTAACTCCTGAATCCAATCGGGCTGATTTGGTTCCACATCGTCGTTGTAAAAGATCAACCGCTCGCCCGTAGAGGCCTGCGCTCCGACGTTCGATTTGTCGGAGAAATTGAAGGGCTTGTCGTATCGAACCAGCCGCACCGAAGCGTTCGCGAGTTGAACATTCGCAAGGCCGTCCGCGAGTTCGCTGTTCGTCACCAAGACGATTTCCAGGTCCGGGTAATCGGTTCGGGCGGGGAGGTCGCTCAGACAGGCGCGCGCTCGGTCGGGGGAGTCTGTCGGAATAATGATGGAAACGCGCGGCCAGAGTGAAACCTTTAAGCGGGCCCGATTAGCCGTCGGCAGCGCCAGCACATCCGCCGGCAGGTTTCGGCGACGCATTGCCTCGGCCAGCGCGGCCAAATTAGACGTCCGGGCATCCGGCTTCCCGCCTAACGAGCCCGAAGCCGGGTGCTCGCGCCAATGATAAAGCACCTGGGGGACGTGGCGGATCGAACGCGCCACCTCCGTCGCCCGCAGTGCCAGATCGTAATCCTGTGAAAGGTCAAACTCCTTGCGAAAGCCAACCAGCTCCTCGAAGAGCGCGCGGCGGTACGCAGTCAGATGGCCGAGATACATGAACGAAGTCAGAAGCGCCGGGCTCCACTCCGGTTTGAAAAACGGTCCGTGCCGTTTGCCGTCCATCCCGAGTCGATCCTCGTCGCTATAGAAAATGTCAGCCTCCGGAGCGGCCGCGCTGGCCTCTGCCAGGCTGTAAAGCGCGAACGGCGCGAGCACATCGTCGTGGTCAAGGCAGGCGATGAATTCACCTGTCGCCATGGCGATGGCGCGGTTGGTATTTTCTGCGATCCCAAGATTTGCGGCCAGACGGACTATGCGCAGCCTTGGCTCCCGCGCCTCCCACTGGGCCAGTGTTTGCCGCGTCCCTGGATGAGTCGAGCCTCCATCGACAAGGCACAATTCCCATTCATCGTAAGTCTGCGCCACGACCGACGCGATCATCGCATCCAGGAATTGGACGGGCGTATCGTGCACTGGAACGAGGAGGCTGAATCTCGGACGCTCCCGCATTTTGACAGTGGCCAACCGTTGTTGCAAAAGCTCTTCGGCGTCGGGCTCGTGCTGGGCGATCCAGGAAGCATAACGATTGACCGGCACGACAGGCGCTGGCTTCGCTTTCTTTTTCTGCGAAGGCTCGGGAGGCGCTGACAACAGGCCGAGCTGCCGCGGAATCCGCCGCAGCTCGCGAAGGATTTTCGCCGGCAAAGGCTGCCGCGTCTTCGGTTCGGATCGAACCTGGAAACACTTGCCGCCGCGTCGGCAGGCACCCTTGGCCAGCTTTAGGATCTGCCTTGCTGCTTTAAGTTCCAGGATCGTCTCACGCAGTTTGGCCCGAAGCAGATCGGAAGCTCCCCTCATGTGCTCGATCTGTTCGTGCTGCGCGTCCATGATAAGTTGCGCTTTGATGCGGTCGCCCCGTAATGCCTCGAAGCGCTTTGCCTGCTCCGTCCGCTCCCGGATCAGCGTTTCGAGCTCGCTCTGCCTTTCGAGGAGCAATTGCCGCAGCGCCCTCGTTTCCTGCGCCTGTGAGTTCATCACATCCTGCGCGCTCCAGCGGTCGTCGAGCAGGGACTGCAGCCAGACTTGCCGCGTCTGAAAGGCCGAACTCTCGCGCTCCGCTTTCGTCGCCCGCGCGCGCGCGTCAATTGTCTCTGCCAGGATTTCGTAAATCTGCGTCAGCCCCTGCATCTGTTCGGCCAGGGGTAGAAGCAGGGTCATCTCCCCCCTGCTGGAAGCTCCCGGCCTCATCACGCCCAAGCCCGCGCCCGCAGAAAATTCAAACGCGTCCCGCCTCGCGGCGAATTCGCGCCAGGCCTGGAGCAGACTCGGCTCGCGTTCAAGACCGATGCCGTGCAACAGGACGATTGCGTCAGCCGCCAGCTTGGGAGTCCAGGCCGCAAGCACAGCACGCACCCTATCAGCCGAATCGCAGTCGTTGAGCAGGAGGAGATGGACGGAGCTTTCTGCGAAACGCGGGACCGCCTCCTCTGGTCCGGCGGCAATGAATTCTGTGGTTTCGCCGTACCACTCGTGGCCGTCGGCGACCGCAGTCTTCCATTTCTCGTCGTGCGCGATCTCGACCGCCTCTCCGTTGCGATGGACCGCCACGCAGCGCCCGCCTCCCCAATGCTCCCGCGCGGCCTGGCAAAAAGTGAAGTGCGCCTGAGCGTCGCCGAGTCCCAGCGTGACGATCAGCTTCGGACGAGCCAGGACCGCCAGGTCGTAGCAGAACGGCAGGTGAAAACGTTCCGGTTCCCCGGTGTAAAATTTTGGCTGGAATTGAAGACTGGGAAGCTCAGACCGCATGGCACACCGCCCGAAGTCGCGTCGAGCTCCAATTAGTCATCGCCCCCGGGGTTCGAAGCAAGCTTGCGCACTGACTTTCCGGAAGCCGCGCGATAGGTTACCCCTTCATGGCTGCCGCCGGAATCGAACTCGACCTCCCTTCCCGCACTTTTCGACCGCTGCTCTTTGGTTTGGGTGCGTGGACGGATCATCTCCACTTCGGTTACGATTTGGTGGCGCAATTGAGGCCGAAAATTCTGGTCGAGTTAGGCACAGACCGCGGGGAAAGCTATTTCTGCTTCTGCCAGGCTGCCGCCGAACAACAGACGGGGACGCGCTGCTACGCCATCGATACCTGGCAAGGCGACACACACGCGGGCGGTTACGATGAGACGACTTATCGGCAGGTCGACGAGCACAATCGCCAGCAGTACCACGGCTTCTCGACCCTGGTACGAGCCAGCTTCGACGAAGCCCTCGCGCGCTTTGCCGATGATTCGATCGACCTCCTTCATATCGACGGCCTCCATACGGAGGAGGCGGTGCGTCACGATCTGGAAAGGTGGCTGCCGAAACTCCGGTCCGGAGGCGTTTTGCTCATGCATGACGTGCTTGTGCGCAGGAACGGCTTTGGGGTTTGGAAGGTTTGGGCGGAAATTTCCAAGAAAGGTGAGTCGTTCACCTTCGAATTGGGAGCCGGCTTGGGTGTCTGGAAAAATGAAGAGATTTCTTCCGCGCCTGTTTTGCGGATGCTTTTCGCAAAGCCGGACGAGACGTCGAGCGCATTACTGGATTATTACCGCGCCCAAGCGACTGGGTTGCACCAGTCTATCGCACAGCAGTGGCGCGACGGGAGCATTAGGCAGACAGCGTTCGCGCAGCAGACCATCATACAGGTTTTTCATTCGATCGATGGTTGTCATCGCGAAGAAGACTCGGTCTACGCCCGCCTCGGACATGAAGGGTGGAAGGAGGTAGCGATCTTCCTACCGGCCGGCGCCGGAGCTTTGCCGCTGCGGATCGACTTCGTTAGCGCCTTCACCGTCATCGATCTTGCCAGTCTCGTTTTGAAAAGCGGGGCCGGAACTTTATTCGATGCGGGAACGGGACCGGAATTCGACACCATCGTGGTGACCGGCGACGCGCAACGCCATCCGCACCCTGCATACCTTCGGCTCAAAATTACCGGGATCGATCCGCAGCTTTTCTTGCCTCGGATCGTGGCGGGCACAGAGGGCACATGCCTCGTCTTGACGATGCGTCTCCGCGTCTCGGCAGGAGAACCGCCGAGAGTTTAAGACGTGTCTTCACGTCCTGGGGCGCGAGCGGTGCAAACTCGCAGGGTTTCAGAGAATTAGGGCGGGGTTGCGCGCCTGCGTTCCCCCCGAGTGAAGACAAACAGGCGGAACCGACCCAAAGGGAGCCTTCCCAGAGGGTGGCTACCATCCCTCTACGGCCCTAAAGAAACGCGGCACGTCCAAAAGAACGTGCCGCGTATCAGTGCAACCGACCTGACCGGCAAACTGCCGCGCCAGGATCTCTCGTTGTGTCGTTAGCCCTTCTTAGCAGCGGTGGTCGCGCCGCTCATCTTCTTCTGAGCCGCCTGCACCATGGCCATGTGCTTCTTCAGCACGGGAAGGGTTTTGCCGGCGAACTTCTTCAACTCAGGATCGCCGCCCATCTTCGATTCTTTTTCATACAGAGCGATATCCTGCTGATGATCCATCATCATCATCGAAAGCCACGCCTGGTCGAAGTTGGCCATGTCCTTCTTCGACATCTTGTCCATCTTGTGATCCTTGGGAACCTGCACGCCCTTTTTCGCCGCAAGAGCCATTAGCTCATTGTTGGCTTTCGTATGATCGGCCCTAATCATGCCGCCCAGTTTCTTGACTTCCGCGCTTTGACCTTGCTGCTGCGCCATTTGTCCCATGTGGACTTCCTTCATGCCGCCGCTCGCGGCTCGCATGACAAACTGCTGGTCTTCCGTGCCCAAAGCGGACGCACCGCCCGCTGTCATCTTCGGCTTGGCTGCATCCGATTTGCGAGGCTTCTGGCCAACACCAGCCATCGAGCTGGTTCCGGTCGGTTTGGTATCAGCCGGGTCGGCGGTAGCCGTGGCCGTGGTGGAACTTGATTCGGCATTGGGCGCTCTCTCTTGTCCGAAAGCAACACTGCCACAACACAATCCGCACGTGGCCAGAGCACACACGGCGAAGCGGGTCATTGAACTAAGGTTATTTTTCATAGGGTATAGTAGTAATCTTTCCTCTTGCCGGAACTCCGACAAGATGATTCGAAGCCCTGCAAGGGCGTGGACGTGAGAATTCCGCGAGATTTCCCGGTGGTCAATCACCTTGTTTGGCGTCGTGAACCAATCCTCCCATCAGAATTCGAGCGACTCAGGCGCCCGGCTCCGTTTTTTGATACGAGCTTTCGACTCGGTTCGCCACGTCCCGGAAGCCGTAGTCCACCTCGTAGATCTGCTTCATGCAGGCGATGCACCCCGGCCCATCCCCCATCTGCTCATAGACCAGTCCCAGGTTGTAAGTGATCTCTTTCTTCATCGAATCCATCACCAGGATTTCCCGCGCCGCTTCCTCCAGCTGCTTCGCCGCGAGGTCGAGCATCCGAAGTTCGTGATAGCATCTGCCCAGCAGGTTCATCGCCCTGAGACGTGCGTTCGGGTTCTGCCGCGCCCTTTGCAATTCCGGCAGAGCTTCGCGGAATTGACCGGCATTAAGCAGATGTTCCCCAAGCTCGAAACGAAGCTGCAGGTCCGTCGGATTGCGCTCCAGCCGCTTCCGGGCTTCCTCGATGAGAAGCTCCGCTCGCGCCCTCGTGGCGACCTCGAGGGCCGCTGTTCGTTCCGCATATTCCGGATCCTCCGGGCCATGCTCGGCCAAGTATCGTTCGTTCTCCGCCATCTCGCGCTCGGAACGCTTCATCCCTAATTCCGAGACCTTTCGCACCAGGCCCTGATCGCTCCCGTTCGTTAGATCGGCGGCATACTGATACCAGGCCAGGGCACTCTCGAAATCCTCTTTTTGCTCATGTAACAATCCGAGACGGCGAGCGTGATCGATGCTCTCCGGTTCCGCCTGGTGCCGCTCGTAGGTCTCGGCGATTTGTTGCTCGAGCGATTCGCCCGTGAGCGCCATCCGGTTCTGCTGTTCCAGCGAGACGGCGAGGTCCTTATCCTTGATCAAATCGCGATAGCTCCCGGCCTGCGTCCATCCGCCCGTCTTCATCGACGCATGCGCCGACGCATTCTTGGCGAGCCGGTTCGCCTCGGAATCGGTCGGATCGGCTTCCGCGATTCGCGTGTACATCTGGACCTCTTTGTCGTTCTCGCCCAAGTCGTGGTAGAGCCGCCCCAATTCGTGCAGGATCTTTGTGTCGCGCGGTTTTTCCTCGAGCAAAGTTTGCAAGGCAAGCACTCCTATCTCCGGCATTCCGGCGGCGACCGCGGCCTCCTTTAAGAGAAGATTCGCCTGCCGGTTGTAGGGCTCGTCTTCCAGGACTTTCTCGATCAGCTCGATCGTGCGCTTCGGGTCTTTCTTTAGTTCGCGCTGCGCTTTCATGACCGCGATGGACGATGTTGAGACGTTGAAGAATCCCTTCTTCTCCGCCCTGGCCCTCGTCGTCTCGGTCCTTCGTAGCAATTGCCGTCCGGTGAGGAATTCCGGCTCCTGTTTCAGGATCGCCTGGAGCAGGGAGATTGCGTAGCCGTAATTCTTCAATTCGACCGCAGCGACCGCTTTCAACCAATGAATGCGCTGGGCTTCGCCAAGTTCATTCTCGGATTTAATCGGCATAGGCGGCGCACCCTATCAGATTAATCTTGCCCGTTGAAGAGGATCGCGCGGCGTCATGCACAACCGCGCTACCACAAATCCATCTGCGGTTTCGCGGCGCTTGGCCGCGGCGCCTTTGCTCGCCGCGCTTTCCCGGAAGCGGACGCAGGCGCCGCGCCGTTCGGCTGTTCTAAATGCGAGAGAATGTTCTTCGCGCGGTCCAGGATTTCCTTTGGCAACCCCGCCAGCCGCGCCACCTGGATGCCGTAACTCCGGTCGGCCCCGCCTGGCACGATCTTGCGCAGAAAGATGATCTGCTCGTTCCACTCGCGCACGGCCACATTAAGGTTACACACACCGCTTCGCTCCTCCGCCAGCTTCGTTAGTTCGTGGTAATGCGTCGCAAAAAGCGTCCGGGCTTTGATGTTGTCGTGCAGAAACTCCGCCACACTCCAGGCGATGGAAAGGCCATCGAAGGTGGACGTGCCGCGTCCAATTTCATCCAGGATGACCAGACTGCGCGCGGTCGCGTTGTTCACGATGTTCGCCGTCTCGTTCATCTCGACCATGAAGGTAGATTGACCACGCGAGAGATCGTCATTCGCCCCCACGCGGGTGAAGATCCGGTCAACTAACCCGATCTCCGCGCTCGCCGCCGGCACGAAGCTCCCAACCTGCGCCATCAAAACGATCAATGCCACCTGCCGGATGTAGGTCGATTTCCCAGCCATATTCGGACCGGTGATGATGGCGAGCCGGATCTTCTCGCCATCCAGCTCGGTGTCGTTAGGCACGAATTTTTCCTCCGCCAGATTTTGATCAAGGACAGGATGGCGACCGTCTTTGATGACAAGGCGCAGCGAGTCCTCCAATCTCGGCCGGGTGTAATGAAAGAGCCGCGCCGTTTCCGCCAGACCGCAGATCGCATCCAGGGTTGCGATGGCCGCCGCGGTTTCCTGAATGACCGCGAGGTCGCGCAGGGTCTCTTCGCGGAGGGCTTGAAAAAGTTGATATTCGAGCTGCCGCGCCCTCTCGTCGGCCCCGAGGATTTGCGCTTCGATCTCCTTCAGCTCCGGCGTAACGAAACGCTCGCCTCCCACTGTCGTTTGCTTGCGCGTGTAATGGGCCGGCGCGGCGGCGAGATTCGATTTCGTGATCTCGATGTAATAACCGAAGACAGAATTGAAGCGGACCTTGAGCGACTTGATCCCGGTCCGGCCGATCTCGCGTTCCTGCAGCTCGCCGATCCAGGTCTTGCCCTCCCGGGAGGCACGGCGCAACTCATCGAGCGCCTCGGCGTATCCGTCGTTAAAGATGCCGCCATCTTTCAAGGTAAAGGGCGGATCGTCTGTCACCGCACGCGTGAGCTTTTCGAGCAGTTCCGGTAGTTCCTGGAGCTGGCTTTCGATCTCATCGCGCATGGCTCCGGCCGGCGCTCCCCCGACTGCGAGTGGGACGGCTGCGCGACCAAACTCGAGCCGCTCGATCAGCTTCCGCAGCTCGCGCTTCAACTCCGGAATTTGCTGAAGCGACGTCCGCAAAGCGACCAGATCCCGCGCATTACCTGAGACCTGGCCCAGGCGCCCGATCGCTCTTTCCAGATCGCGCACCGATTTCAGCGCTCCTCGCAGCGAGGCCAGCAGGTCGGCCTCTTGCAGCAGATCTGCAATCATCTGCTGCCGGTTTTCCAGCTCGGCCAGCCTGCGCAGCGGCTGCAAAATCCAACCGCGCAGCTTCCTCCCGCCCATCGGCGTCACCGTGCGATCGAGCGCCGCGAGGAGACTCATCTCACGCGCACTGCGCGAGGCGACCAGCTCCAGATTGGCCTGCGTGGCCAGATCGAGCACCACGTGTTCTGCCGTGATGTCGCATCGAAGCGACGTGAGATGATCGATCTTCCTTCGCAGCTGGTGCTTGAGGTAGTGCACGATCCCTCCCGCCGCCGCGACCGCCGCCGGCATCCCCCCGCAGCCGAAGCCGTCGAGCGATTTCACGCCGAAGTGCTCGCACAACGTGAATGCCGCCTGTTCCGGCAAGAAGGCATAGCTGTCGTGCGGCAGCGCCGGCTCGATCGCCGCGAAAAGGTCTCGTTGCCCATCACTGACCAGCAACTCGGATGGTGAAACCCGCGCCAGCTCGTCGAGCAAGGCACTGATCGTCGGCGTCTGCGTTAATCGAAATTCTCCCGTCGTTAGATCGGCATACGCGAGACCGAACGCCTCCTTCCCGGCGTAGATCGCCCCGAGGTAATTCGCGCGTTTCGATTCCAGCAGATCCAGGTCGCTGACCGTCCCAGCCGTAATGATCTGTGTGATCTCACGCGTCACGATTTTACCGGCCTGCGGCTCGCTTGTCTGATCGCAGATCGCAACGCGGCGCCCGGCCTTGATCAGCTTCGCGAGGTAATTCTGCGCCGCGTGATACGGCATGCCGCACATCGGGACGCCATTGCGCTTCGTCAGGGCCAGGTTGAGGAGCGCGGAGGCG
Organism: Chthoniobacterales bacterium; assembly: GCA_013697365.1. Classification (GTDB taxonomy): domain Bacteria; phylum Verrucomicrobiota; class Verrucomicrobiia; order Chthoniobacterales; family UBA10450; genus JACCTI01. Next base: position 3,616 of record JACCXA010000026.1, on the reverse strand, counting down.
TCTTTCGCGTCTTCGAAAAACAGCTCATAGAAATCGCCTAGCCGAAAAAGCAGGAGCGTATCCGGCGCCACGCTCCCGCGCAGCCGCTGATACTGTTGCATCATCGGCGTGAGCGTTTCAGCCATCGGGAGAGCTTGGGTTTACCCTGTGGTCTTTGCGAGTTTGTAATTGCGAGGCGCGTGCGTCCTCCAAGATAGAACTCTCACGTCGAGCCGAACGATGCCAACTATCCTCGCGGCGACCAACTCGTGCAGAAGTCGGCGAGACGGGCAGGTAAAGGCGCGCGGATGGGCTCGCGCGGCGATTTCGTCTTTATCAAAGGCGCCGAGGCGTTACGGTTTGGCGAAAGATCCACCTCATGAATACTCGCTTCGCACGCTCTCTCACGATCTCCATTTGCCTCCTCCCGGCCATTGTCCTTTACGCGGCCGATGCCCCGAGCGGAAAGATGCTCACGCCAGGCGAAAACCTTGTCGTCGATGGGATCTCGCAAATTCCGGCGGAGCTGGTCGACCAGGTCGGGCGCTACACGGAAGCACGCGCCGCTGTTTTCGCCGATTGGCACCCGATTAAGCTCGAGATGCTGATCGCGACGCGCTTTGGCGACACTGCGCAGGCACATCTCGTCACGCAACCCGGCGGCGCGCGCACACAGCTCACCTTCTTCCCTGATCGGCTGGACGCCGCTTCCTACAATCCGGCCAAAGGCGATTCATTCGTTTTCACGAAAGGAGCCGGCGGCAATGAGTTCAACCAGAACTACCGCTACGACTTCACGACCGGCGACATCACCATGCTCACCGATGGCAAGTCGCGGAATTCCGCGCCCGAGTGGAGCAATAACGGCGAGCGCATCGCCTACACTTCCACACGGCGAAACGGCGCCGATACCGACATTTACACCGCTTCTCCGACTGACCCGAAGACGGATCGTATGGTCGCCGAAGTAAAAGGCGGCGGCTGGCAAATTGCTGATTGGTCGCCAGACGACAAACTGCTCCTGGTGCAGGAATATGTTTCGATTAACGAGAGCTACCTCTGGCTCTTCGACGCGCAGAGCGGAGCAAAGAAGGAGCTCACCCCGCGCCCGGTGGAAGGGGCGGAGAAGGTCTCATTTAGCAAGGCGTTCTTCTCGAAAGACGGGAAAGGTCTTTTCGTCACGACCGATCGCGAATCCGAATATCATCGCATCGCCTACATTGACCTCGCCGAAGGCAAACACACCTACCTCGTGCCGGACACGAAGTGGGACGTGGATGATATGGACCTGAGTCACGACGGAAAACGCATCGCCTACACACTCAACGAAAACGGTCTCAGTACGCTGCACATGGTCGAGCTGACGACGGGCAAGGATTCGGTTTCCGCGCGGCCCGTGAAAGATCCGGCGTTTAACCCGCCCCTTTCCGCCCCCATCATCTCCGCCCTGCGCTGGCACCGCGATCCGAAGCAGGCCCTCTTGGCCTTCAACGTAAACAGCGCGCGCTCACCTTCCGACGTTTACACTTGGTCAGTGGCCGACGGGAAAAATGCCACCACGCGCTGGACTGCCAGTGAGACAGGCGGCATCCCGGCGAGTCGTTTCGTCGAGCCGGAGCTGGTGCGCTGGAAGTCGTTCGATGGCCGCGAAATCACCGGTTATCTTTACATGCCGCAGCCCGCGAAATTTTCGGGCGCGCGCCCCCTCATCATCAACATCCACGGCGGCCCTGAGGGGCAGTTTCGCCCCGGCTTCGCGGGCCGGAACAACTATTTTATCAACGAGCTCGGCTGCGCGATTCTCTTCCCAAACGTGCGCGGATCGTCCGGCTATGGGAAAACGTTCCTGCAACTCGATAACGGGCTGAAACGCGAGGATTCCTACAAGGACATTTCCGCTTTGCTCGACTGGATTCCGAGCCGTCCAAATCTCGACAAGGAGCGCGTCATGGTCACGGGCGGCTCCTACGGAGGTTTCATGACACTGGCGGTAGCGACCAACTATGCCGATCGCATCCGTTGCACGCTCGACGTCGTGGGCATTTCGCATCTCGCGACCTTTCTAAAGAATACCGAGAGCTACCGTCGCGACTTGCGCCGGGTGGAATACGGCGACGAACGCGATCCGCAGACACTGGAATTCATGGAACGAACCGCTCCTTTGAACAACGCGCAGAAGATCACGAAGCCAATGTTTGTCGTGCAAGGCGCGAATGATCCGCGCGTCCCCAAGACAGAAGCCATCCAGATCGTAGATACTCTTAAAAAGCAGGGCACGCCGGTTTGGTTTTTGATGGCGAACGACGAAGGACACGGCTTCGCGAAGAAGAAGAACGCGGACTTTCAGTTCTACTCGACGATCCAGTTCATCCGCGAATACCTGCTGAAATAGCGCGCGCGAATGTTTGTAGGGGGAAGCTGTCAGCTTCCCCAGTCGGTCCTCTCGGATTGAAAGAAAGGAAGCTGACAGCTTCCTCTACAAGTGCTGCACCTAAACAATTCGGAAGCCTTCTTTTCTCGTTCGTTCCTCGAAGAGCGCGCTCAAGCGTTGCGTCATCGGCCCGATCTCACCGTTGCCGACCGGCTTTCCATCTAACGAGGTCACACCTGCTAGCTCTCCCATCGTCCCGGTGCAGAACATTTCGTTGGCGCTGTAAAGATCGTTCAGCGTCAAATCAGATTCCGCGCATTCAATCTCATTCGTGGCACAGATCTCCAGGACGGTGGCGCGGGTGATTCCTTCCGGGCAGGCCAGCACGTAACTCGTTAGGACGCATCCGTTCCGCACCATAAAGACGTGCGTCGCGTTCGTCTCCGCGACGAAGCCGCGCAGATCGAGCATAAGTGCATCGTCCGCGCCCGCGGCGTTCGCCTCGATCTTGGCCAGGATCGAGTTGAGTAAATTCGCGTGATGGATTTGCGGATCGAGGATCTCCGGCGGCGGCCGCCGGATCCTGCTCGTGATGAGCGCCAGACCCGTCTTCGCGTAAACAGGAGGTTTGTGTTCCGCGAGGACAATCAAAGTAGGGCCGCTTCGATTTAACCGCGGGTCCATTCCGGAGGTGACCTTCACGCCTCGTGTGAGCGTCAGGCGAATGTGGACGCCGTCGCGCATCTGATTGGCCGCGAGCGTGCGCTTGATTTCCTCGATGAGTGCTTCATCTGATGGGATCTCCGCGAAGGCCAGTGCCTCGGCCGATCTGCGCAAGCGCGCCAGATGCTCGAGCAGCTTGAAGACGCGCCCGTTGTAAAGCCGCAGCCCTTCCCAAACCGCGTCGCCGCCCTGGACCGCGGAGTCAAACGGGCTAATGCCCGCCCTGTCGCGATGCAGCAGCTTGCCGTTGATGTTGATTAACAGGTCGCGGTTTCTCGCGTCAAACTGTTGCAGCATAACAGGCGGCCGGCGTTAACGAAGGCGGTGCGGGTAAAGCTGCTCGTAGCTTGCCAGACAAGTCTCATAAACCGTGCGCAATCGCGCAGGGACATCTGAGCTCGTTCGCCGATTCGGCCGGAAACCGCTGGAACGCTCGACTTCGGCGTACCAATGCTTCGCCCAAATGCCGTCGGTCTCCCGCCGGCCCGCCGGCCACGAAAGCATCTCGCTGCCAAACTGAACCCCGACCGCGCCGCACAACAA